>CALCRU010000041.1 GCA_937894335.1 uncultured Treponema sp.
TCTCCGCAGAGAAACATTTGTCTGCAAAGAGTATGCGGGCGATCTTGCCCTGCGGTGGAGACGATGAGATGATTGTTTAGTGCCGTATAGGAGTAGCATGTTATGGCTCAGAGTGTTTTTCGCGCAAATCAGGTAACAGCAAAGGATGACAAGGTTGTCCTTAAACTTACCCGTGAGTTTGCACCCCCTGTAGAAGAGGTTGAAGAAGAAGTCCCTGAATATACAGGACCCACTGCCGACGATTTGCGCCGTGAGGCTGAGGCGTTTAAGGCTCAGTGGGAATCCGAAAAGGCCGACATGCTTTCAAAGGCACAGGAGTCTGCTGATGCGGTTGTCCGTAAAGCGGAAGAAGCTGCCTTTGGAATTGTAAAGAAGCAGACCGACCAGGCACAGGTTATAAAAAATGATGCGGAAAAAGAAGCCGCTTCCATAGTTGCAGAGGCGGAAGAAAAGGCACGCAAAATTATAAGCGACGCTCAGGTAGAGGCCAATTCCGTTTTGCAAAAGGCTCAGGACGACGGATTTAAGACAGGACGGGAATCAGGCTATAGCGAAGGATACAGCGAAGCTGAACGGCTTGTTGGTCGCCTGCATTCTATGGTTGAAGCCGTAAGTGCAAAGCGTCAGGAAATTCTAGATTCCACAGAACAGCAGATTGTAGAGCTCGTGCTTCTTATGACTCGCAAAGTTGTTAAAATCATGAGCGAAAATCAGAAGAGCGTAATTCTTGCAAATGTTGTGCAGGCTCTTAAGAAAGTTCGCGGTCGTGGAGATGTAATCCTTCATGTAAATCTTGCGGATGTAAAGCTTACCACTGAGCACATAAAAGATTTTATCCGCGAAGTTGAAAGCGTAAAGTCAATCACTGTTGTGGAAGACAGTTCTGTAGAAAAGGGTGGCTGCATTGTTGAAACCGACTTTGGCGCAATCGATGCACGCATTTCTAGCCAGCTTGCAGAACTTGAGTCAAAGATTCTGGAAGTTGCTCCAATAAAGACTGTAAACAAATCAGACATTCTTTCATCAGAGTCTTAAGGGAGGAGTTTATGTCTCTCTTTGATAAGTACTTCAAGAATGTTGAAAATGTAGAGCCAATAAAGTATACAGGTCAGGTTACCGCAGTAAAGGGACTGATGATAGAAAGTCTTGGTCCCCGTTCAATCGTAGGCGAAATATGCACGATAAAAGTGTCAAGCTCTGGTACTGAACTTCTTGCCGAGGTTGTGGGACTTAACGGCACAAGTGTAAGTCTTATGCCCTTTGGTGACACGAAGGGAATAGAAGTTGGCGACAAGGTTATTGGTAGCGGTCATGCCCTTGAAGTTGGAGTAGGCGAAGAACTTCTTGGACGCGTAATAGATGCCACAGGAAAACCTTTCGACGGTAAGGGCGAAATTGTTCCTTCTACATACTATCCAGCTTTGGCATCTCCTCCCAATCCTCTTACAAGGCTCCCTGTAGACAGGCGAGTTGTAACAGGCGTGCGAGCAATAGACTCTCTCCTTACTGTGGGAAAAGGTCAGCGCATGGGAATCTTTGCAGGAAGTGGTGTGGGTAAGAGTACCCTCATTTCCATGATTGCAAGAAACACAAATGCAGACATAAATGTTATTGCCCTTATTGGCGAACGAAACCGAGAGGTTATGGACTTTATAAATCGTGACTTGGGTGAAGAAGGATTAAAGCGTTCCGTCATAATAGTTGCTACAAGCGATCAGCCTTCCATTTCTCGTCTTAGGGCCGCCTATGTTGCAACAGCGGTTGCGGAATACTTTAGGGATCAGGGTAAGGATGTAATGTTCCTCTTTGATAATGTAACACGATTTGCTCATGCTCAGAGGGAAATAGGACTTTCCAACGGGGAGCCTCCAGCACAGAGGGGTTATCCTCCCAGCGTGTTTGACATGCTTCCAAAACTTCTTGAACGAACCGGTAACAGTGACAGGGGAACCATAACTGCCTTTTATGCCGTCCTTATGGATGGAGATGACATAGACGAACCTGTAACTGACAAGGTAAGAGGAATTCTTGACGGACACATTTTCCTTAACCGCAGACTTGCTTCCCGTCAGCATTATCCTGCAATAGATGTGCTTGGAAGCATAAGCCGTCTTTCTAAACGGGTTACTGGCAAGCAGACTCTTTCGGCATGTACAACAGTTCGCCGCTGGATGGCAACCTACGCAGAGCAGGAAGAAATGATTGTAGCCGGAGTTTACCAGAAGGGAAATTCTGCCGCAGTAGACGAAGCCATAGAAAGGCACGATGCTGTGGAAGATTTTTTGTGTCAGGAAGAATACGATCCCTGTCCCATAGAAGACACTCTGCAAAAACTGTCGGAACTTTCAGGCATTGAAATTCCAGAAGAAGAATATGCGGAGCAGCCGGGGCTTTACCGTAAGACGACGGCTCAAATGGCTAGCGAAAATAAAGAAGACGCTGAATGAAGAAATTTTCTTTTTCCATGCAGAAAATCCTTGACCTTAGGGAATTTGAACAGAAGGAAGCAGAAGCGGAACTTGGCAAGGCCAATGCAGAAGTTGCTCGTATTCAGAGGGAACTGGAGGCGGTTGCAAAATCCAGAGCCTCGGTTACAAAGGACTGCGACAGTTGTCTGGAAAATTTTTCCTTTTATGCTCAGACCGAAAAATACTTTATCTTCCTTGAGCAAAAGCAGGAGTCTCTTCTTAAAGAACTTGCTCAGGCGGAACTTGTTGCCGAAGAAAAAAGGGCAGTGGTAAGAAAGGCAATGCAGAATGTAAAGGTTCTTGAAAAACTTAAGGAAAACAAATTTGCCCAGTGGAAAAAAGACAGGCTTCAGGAAGAAGAACTTGCGGTAGACGATGTAGTGTCTGCCGCTTATAATTAGTCTTTCATTTTTTTTGCGGCACCTTGCGCTTACTCTTGTTTGTAAGCGCGGATAAAAACTTATCGGGTGCCGCCCAAATCCACATCAGTATTTAAATGCGGAACCTCCAATAAATTCTCTTATGATTGACTGGTCAGGAACAGCAGTTGCAGGAATCGTAGAGAAGTAGCTAAGGAAGTTGAGCATTCTGCTTGCTTCTGCATATTCTTTTTGCAGTGGTGTAACGCACCGTAAAAGGGGATCTGCATATACCTTAAGGACAGGAATCTCGTAGTCCAGTGCGGTGTTCAGCATTACATCGGCATTGTTCTGGAAGGGGAAGATGTGTTTTTTTTCGCCTTCCTGCACATTGTCCCACATGGCAATGGTGTCTGCGGCACTTTTACCCCTAAAGTGGGCATCCCTAACTATTCGTCTTATGAGGCGGTTGTCGCTTGTGGCAATGCGGTTATGGTCGTCTAGGTTAAGTTGTGTGAGTGCCGAAAGGTAAATCTTAAACTTACGCTTGGGGTCAATAAGGGGAGTGAGCTTGTCGTTAAGTCCGTGTATTCCCTCCATAACAAGAATGTCGTTTTCTGCAAGGGTCATAGTGTTACCCTTGTAGTAGCGTGAGCCTGAGTGGAAGTCGTAGCTTGGAATTTCCACAGACTTTCCTTCAAACATGTCCAAAAGGTTTTTGTTCAGAAGTTCAATGTCCAGTGCCTCAAGACATTCGTAGTCGTAGTTTCCGTTTGCGTCTTTGGGAGTCTGTTCCCTGCCCACATAGTAGCAGTCAAGGCTGATTACCTTTGGATTGTATCCCAGTGCCTCAAGCTGAAGGGCAAGCTTTTTGCTTGTAGTGGTTTTTCCTGAAGAAGAGGGGCCTGCAATCAGTACAACACGGGCTTCTGGGCGTTCGTGAATTTTGTCGGCAATCTCTGCAATGCGCTTTACCTGCAAGGTTTCGGTAATGTTAATAAAGTGATTTACCTTGCGGTCGTGGATAAGCTGATTGAGTGATGATGCCGAGGTAACATCCTGTGCCCGTCCCCATTCCTTGTACTGCTTGTAGATTTCAAAAAGTTTTGGCTGGTCTACAAAGGGTGCCAGTTCTTCTGGTGTATGGTGAGAGGGGAACCTAAGCAGAAATCCCTCGTGGTAGGGAAGCAGATCAAATGTCTTTAGTATTCCAGTTGAGCTTACCAAAGGTTCCACATAGAGATCTGCAAATTCTTCAAGGACATTTATCTTTATTTTTGAAGGTGAGCGATAGTTAAGCTGTTTTCGGGTTTCTACAAGTCCCAGCTTTTCAAAAAGTTCGCAGGCTTCCATGTAGGAAATGTGGGTTGCGTCAATGGGCAGGTCCTCTTCTACAAGTTTCTGCATTTCTGACTGAAGATTTTCTATTTGTGTGGCGGTAAGAAGATCTCCATCTATGGTGTAGTAATATCCGTGTCCCAGACTGTGTCCTACAAGGAGTCTTCGTCCTGGAAACAGCCGATGGGCAGCGGTTGCAAGCAGAAAGCAGAGGGATCTTCGGTAAATGGCAGCGCCTTCTTTAGAGTCTGCGTATACAGGCTCAACTTTTGCCGAAACATTTATAATTGAGTGCAGGGAACAGAGTTCATTGTTTACAAGGACTGCAATGGCTTTTTTTGCACCGTCAGAAAAATGAGACAGCAGCGTTATTGGCCTAATTTCGTCCTGAACCGTAATGGTAGAGTTGTCTGGAAATGTAATTGTAATGTTCTTCATGTTTAAAATTATAAACCCTGTTTGGGGAATTTGCAAACGGAAAATGTGTTTTGAAAAAGGGGAAAATCTGCTCGGTACTGGATTTGAACCAGTGGCTTCCACCGTGTGAAGGTGGCACTCTACCGCTGAGTTAACCGAGCTAGAATGCTGAGTTTGAGTATACAGCACAAAAAAATCGGTGTCAAGTTTACTTGCCTTGCAGAAAAAATCCCCCTTGAGGAATATCGTTTTTTTCTATATATTAACCTCATGCTAAAGAATATGCGTAACATAGGCATTATGGCTCACATTGATGCCGGAAAGACAACCACTACTGAACGAATCCTTTATTACTCTGGAAAGATTCATAAAATCGGCGAGATTGATGACGGTGCCGCTACAATGGACTTTATGCAGCAGGAGCAGGAGAGGGGAATCACCATTGCATCTGCCGCAATTACAACTGAGTGGAAGGGCCATCAGATTAACATTATAGACACTCCGGGCCATGTGGATTTTACTGCAGAAGTTGAGCGAAGTCTTCGCGTGCTAGACGGTGCCGTTGCAGTAATCTGTGCGGTAGGCTGGGTTCAGCCTCAGACAGAAACCGTATGGAAGCAGGCCGATGAATTTTCTGTTCCTAGAATTTGTTTTGTAAACAAGATGGACAGGGTAGGTGCTGACTTTTTTGGCGCCATGAATGATGTTCACGAAAAGTTCAAGTGCGAAGTTGTTCCCCTTACTGTTCCTTGCGGACAAGGCGGAGACTTTGACGGAGTAATTGACTTACTTACCATGAAGGAAATCCACTGGGATGCGGAAACTGAAGGCGAAAAATATACTGCCTCTGACATTTCGGAAAAATATGCTTCTCTTGCGGCTGAATGGCACGACAAAATGCTTGATGTAGTCTGCTCTAGCGATGACGAACTTGCGGAACTTTATCTTGACGGAAAGGAAATCCCCGTGGAAAGGCTTAAGTCTGCAATTAGAACTGCAGTCCTTAACCGTACTTTTGTTCCCTTCTTCTGCGGTTCGAGTAGACATAATCAGGGCGTGCAGTGCCTTATGGACGGAATTGTAGACTATCTTCCTTCTCCAGATGAGGTTCCTGCAGCACAGGGGCTTCACCTTAAAAAGAGGGATGAAACCGAAAGCATTTCAGTACCCTGTGACCCTCAGAGCAAGATGCCCCTTGGACTTGTATTTAAAATCACCTATGACCGAGAGGCAGGCATGCTGTGCTATGTGCGCATGTATTCCGGAAAAATTACAACAGGTAGTCAGGTGTACAATGTGGCAAAGAAAAAAAGGGAAAGAGTTAACCGCATTCTTAGGGTGAATGCAAACCACATGGAACAGATGGACAGTGTAAGTGCAGGTGACATTGCAGTATTTGTGGGACTAAAACTTGCCCAGACGGGAGACACTGTGGGAAGCGAGGGAATGCCCGTCCTTCTTGAAAACCTTTCATTCCCGGAGCCTGTAATTTCCATTGCCATAGAACCTGAAACTTTAAGCGACCGTGAAAAACTTGTTCAGACTTTGGATATCTTAAGCCATGAGGATCCTACATTTACTCACCGCGACGATGAGGAAACTGGTCAGATTGTCATAAGCGGAATGGGAGAACTCCACCTTGATGTTCTTGTTACCCGAATAAGGGATGACTTTAAGGTGCAGTGTAGGGTAGGAGCACCCCAGGTTACATACAGGGAAGCTGTTACTTCTTCTGCGGAATATACCGAAGAGTATAGCCGTGTTCTTGCAGGAAAAGAAAATGCGGCAACACTTACCCTTAAGGCGGAACCAAGAGAAACTGGAAGTGGCAATGCTTATGTCTGCGCCTACCGCAATGCCGAAATCCCCGAAGAATTTTTTGATGCCGTAAAGCAGAGCATAGAAAGCTGTTTTGCAGGTGGAATAAAATTTGGCTATCCTTGTACGGACACTCTTATTACCCTTACCGACCTAAAGTACAACGAGGCAACTGCAACAACTTTTGCCTATGAAGCGGCTGGTGCCGAAGCCTTTGACAAGGTGTGTTCCGCTGCAAACCCAGAACTTCTTGAACCTGTTATGGCTGTAGACATTGTGTGTCCTGCAGAATTTGTTGGGGATGCAATGAGCCAAGTTACCCAGCGTGGCGGAATGATTACCAGTATGGAAGAAAAACCTGGAGCAAGCGTGGTCCACTGTCAGGCACCAATGGCAAAGATGTTCGGATTTTCCACCACCCTCCGTTCCGTTACTCAGGGCAGGGCTACATTCAGCATGGAATTCTCCCACTTCCAGAAAAAGAACTAGGGGGCAAAAATGGACTTCCTTGGAAAAAAAAGCGTTACCTTTCTTCTTGTTCTTCTTGCGGGATTTTCTCTT
Organism: uncultured Treponema sp.; assembly: GCA_937894335.1. GTDB lineage: Bacteria > Spirochaetota > Spirochaetia > Treponematales > Treponemataceae > Treponema_D. Next base: position 6,962 of record CALCRU010000041.1, read on the forward strand.
GCTTTTTCCCAGAACATACTTTCGGAAGTGGAGCAGGGAAAATTTTCTTTAGAAAGACCATGGTTTGAACACGGACTTTCCCAGTCTGTTTTTGCGGCAGGAACGGCAAATACGGGTACTTCCTTTGAACCCTATTCCTATGCCCTGCAGGGAGGCTACAACATTGAAGCCTCAACATTTTCTGCAACTGCTGCCCTTCAACTTGCAAAGGAAACTGTTCAACTTACTTCCCAAGGAGTTTGGTATCCGGTGCATTTTGGACTTTTGCGCGTGGGGCTTGGTGGCGGATTCAATCTGTTTTTTGACAGCACTTATGCCTTTGAGTTTAATCTTTTTCCGGGAGCTTATCTTGAATTTAGACCCAAAAGTTGGTTTATGTTTTCAACCCACATAAACTATCTGCTTAAGGTTAGGGCCATTTATTCCGTTGTAGACCAAATTGGAGCGCTTTGCAACAGCACTGCGGCCCTTGGACTTAGGGCAACATTTTTTGTTCCCGGCGGATTTGCATTTTATATAGGCGGAGATTCCTGTGAACTCTTTAGGCACATGATTCTTGGAGTTCCCACATTTACACTGGGTGCATCCTACAGCCTTGAAAAACTTTACTTTCTCCTAGAGATAAATGTTCGCTACATAGATTTCTTTACCGCCTCCGCCACTTACGAAGGAACGGAAATTCGTGCTCTTGTGGGGTACAGACTATGAAGTTAAAATCCTTTTTTGCATGTTTTTTTCTTGCGTCACTTAGTGCATTTTTATGCGGATGTGACTACAACATTCAGGAAGCTCTCTTTAGGGACAACTCCGTAGAAAACCGAGTTACCGCACTTTCTGACAACATAATTCCCTCGGATAAGTTGCCCTCGACTTTTAAGACGACAGATAAAATAAAGGTTGCGATTATAACAGATGTTCACTTTGGCGTGCAGGGTAAGGATTCAGTGAATCAGAAATTTCTTGACTGGATTGCAGACTCTTCCAACAACATTGACTTCTGTATTTGTCTTGGAGATGTGGCAGAACATGGCGCCGAAGACGAGTACAAAACCTATGCCTCTTATGTTGACCAAATTAAGACTGCCTTAGGTGGTTCTCCTGTATTCAGCGTAGTGGGAAACCACGACCTCTTTTCTAGCGGATGGTCCTACTGGAAGCAGTATGTAAACAAAGACTTAGGACTAAAGACTTCCTTTTACAAATTTTCTTTAGGCGGTTACGAATGGTACTTTCTGGATACTGCAAGCGGTACCATGGGAAGAAGCCAGTTCAAGGCCTTTAAGGAAGACATAGAGTCAGAATTAAAGCCAAAACTTGTCTTTAGCCATTATCCCATTTATTCTGACGGTGCAAATCTTGCAAACTACTTTACCCTCCAGAACTCCATGGAAACAAGCCGGATTATTGATGCCTGTGCAAGAAACGGAGTTCAACTTTTTGCTTCGGGACATACCCACCGCTGGGCAAGCAAGAATTTTGGCAGATTTTGGGAAGTAAATTTTACTGGATTCCGCTCAAGGCAGGACTGGGGCTACATAGAAATTGATACTGTAAATAAAACTGTGTCGGCATACAAAAGCGATGGAACAAAACTGAACTAAGTTGCCGATTTTGCAAAATGTGAGTATATTGGATATATGAAAGATACGAATTCAGACGAACAGAATGATATACTTCCTGCGGAACAGATGCTGCCCAACAAGCTCTTCCTTATTCCCATTGCAGGGCGTCCTATTTTTCCGGGAATTTTTACTCCCCTCATGATTGGCAATAACAATGTGGATGATGCAAAGGTCATAGAGGAAGCCTACGAAGGTGACGGTTTTATTGGAATAGTCATGCTCAAGGATGCTGTTGAAAAGCCTTCCCTTAAAGATGTGTATTCCGTGGGAACTGTTGCAAGAATCATAAAGAAAATAAATCTTCCCGAGGGTGGAATAAATGTCTTTGTTTCCACACTGCAACGCTTTAAAGTACGAAAGAGCCTTAACGCCTCCAATCCCATGGTTGCGGCGGTAGAGTATCTGGAAGACGAGGAAGCCGACACTTTTGAAGTAAAGGCACTGACTCGCGCCCTTGTAAGCGAAATGAAGGAAGTAAGCGAAAACAATCCCCTCTTTTCCGAAGAAATGCGCCTTAACATGGTGAACATAGATCAGCCTGGAAAAATTGCGGATTTTATTGCTTCAATACTGAACATAGACAAGACTGAGCAGCAGAAAATTCTTGAAACTCCAAATGTCCGTCAGCGCATGGAACAGGTTCTTGTCTTTATAAAAAAGGAACAGGAAATCCTTCGGGTGCAGAAAAAAATTCAGAATGAACTTAACGAAAAGGTTGAAAAAAATCAGCGTGACTATTTTCTGCGTGAAGAACTTAAAAGCATTCAGGAAGAACTGGGCATTGCCTCTGATTCAAAGTCTAGCGACTATCAGAAGTTCAAGGCAAAAATCGACTCCTTTAACTTTGAGGGCGAGGTAAAAGAAACCGTTTATTCCGAACTGGAAAAATTTAAACTTCTGGATCCTCACGACAGCGAATATGTGGTACTCAGAAATTATCTTGAACTTGTTACTCTGCTTCCTTGGAATGACCCTGTGGTGGAAAACTTTTCCCTTTCCGAGGCAAAGAAAATTCTTGAGCAGGATCATTACGGTTTGGACGATGTAAAAAAGCGAATCATGGAATATCTTGCCGTTAAGAAACTTAAGCAGGACAGCAAGGGTTCTGTTCTTATTCTTGTAGGTCCTCCTGGAGTGGGAAAGACTAGCATAGGCAGGTCCATTGCAAGAACAATGGGTAAGAAGTTTTACAGGTTTTCTGTTGGTGGAGAGCATGATGCTGCAAACATTAAGGGGCATCGCCGAACTTACATAGGCGCTCTTCCTGGACGCATTATTGAAGGTCTAAAAATTACAAAGAGCAAGTCTCCCGTCTTTATGATTGACGAAGTTGACAAGATGAATGCTAGCGCACAGGGAGACCCGGCTGCAGCCCTGCTTGAAGTTATGGACCCTGAGCAAAATGTGGCATTCCGCGACACCTATTTGGATTTGCCCTTTGATGTAAGCAATGTCTTCTTTATACTTACAGCAAACACCTTGGATACAATTCCGCGACCCCTTCTTGACCGTGCAGAAATTATAGAACTTTCTGGCTACATTGATCAGGAAAAAATAGAGATAGCAAAGAGTTACCTTGTTCCCAAAAATCTTGAAAAAAACGGACTTGGTAAGAATCAGGTAAAGTACACAAAAAAGGCACTTGCCCTTATTGCTTCCGAATATGCCCGAGAGGCTGGAGTGCGCAACTTTGAAAAGTGCATTGACAAGGTAAACCGAAAGCTTATTCGAGAAAAAATTGACGCTTACGAGGCGGAACACGGAGACTTGGATCTAGACAAGACTGATATGCGCAAGGTGTTTGCAAAGCAGAAGTTTGTCATAGACGAAAAGGAAATCCGCGACTATTTGGGTAAGCCTGTGTTTGACGAAAGTCAGATAAAGAAGGCCGATGTTCCTGGAACTGCAATAGGCCTTGCATGGACAAGCATGGGAGGAGACACACTTCTTCTTGAAAGCATTGCCCTGCCGTCGGAAAAAGGTGGGCTACAGCTTACTGGACAGCTGGGTGATGTAATGAAGGAAAGCGCCCAGATAGCCATGAGTTTTGTGCGCCGCTATGCAGTTGAGCATGGCCTTAAGGACAGCGAATGGTTTGAAAAGCATACAATCCACCTGCACTTTCCCGAGGGGGCAACTCCAAAGGACGGACCTTCCGCAGGCATTACCATTGTAACCGCCCTTATGTCTCTTCTTATGAACAAAAAAATGAAGCCAAACATTGCCATGACGGGAGAACTTTCCCTTACTGGTCAGGTTATGCCCATTGGAGGACTTAGGGAAAAAACGGTTGCCGCTAAGAGAAATAAAATCAAGACGATTATTTTTCCAAAGGCAAACGAGCGAGATTTGGAAGAAATTCCAGAACTGGTAAAGCAGGGGCTTAACTTTGTTCCCGTAACCCGTGCAGAAGAGGTTATAGATTTTGTCTTCTGACATTTGTGCCGTTATCTTTGACATGGATGGCGTCCTCTTTGACAGCGAAAAAATAAGTCGCATGATGTGGATTAAGGCTGGTGCCGAGTTTAATGTGCCTGATGTTCTTGAGGCAGAACTATGCGTCATTGGCAGAAGCTTTGCAGATACCTGTCAGTTTCTTAGGGAGCGGTACGGAGAAAACTTTCCTGCAGTAGAATTTAGAACCAGATGCTCTGAACTTTTTCATGAATATGTTTCTAAAAACGGAATGCCCCTTCTTCCCCATGCAAAGGAAATTCTTGAATACCTTAGCCAAAAGGGATATCCCCTTGCACTGGCTTCTTCTACAAGGCGGGTTGTAGTAGACCGTGAGCTGGAAAACGCAGGACTTACCCCTTACTTTAAAACCGTAACATGCGGAGACGAGGTTCCTCATTCCAAGCCTGAGCCAGACATTTACCTTAAGGCCTGTGCCTCTTTAGGATTTGCGCCAAAAAATTGTGCCGCTGTTGAGGACAGCCCCAACGGAATACGCTCTGCATATTGGGCCGGCATGAAGTGCATTATGGTGCCGGATCAGGTTCAGCCCGACGAAGAACTTAAGTGCCTTTTGTGGAAGTGCTGTCCCTCCCTTGCTCAACTGGAAGAATTCCTCTAGACTGATTCCGTGCCGCAGACTGGTCGGCAGGGAGCCTTTTATGCAAATTTATGCCCAGAAAAACATTCTTGTAGTTCAGCGTGGAAGCGATCGGCTTTTTATACAGAGCTGGGGAAAAAACGCCCTTAGGGTAAGGATGACAAAAGAGCCTGTTATGGACGCAAACGACTGGGCCCTTTGCGAATCGTGTCCAAAGCCCAGGGCAAAAATCAGCATATGGGAAAAAGACATTACCGAACCTTGGTACCGGGGAAGTGACAAATCTTTTGCAAAGGAAGCAAGCATTACCAACGGAAACATTACCTGCAAAGTAAGCTTTGAAGGATGGCTTTCCTTTTACAATCAGGATGGAGACCTTCTTACCGCAGAGTACTGGCGAACCCGTGATAGAATAGACCGTTACGCAGTTCCACTCCGTGTAGAGGGCAGGGAACTGAAGCCTCTTGTTGGAACAAGTGACTATAAGCTTACCGCCCGCTTTGAAGCTTTTGACGACGAGCATATTTTTGGCATGGGCGTATATCAGGACGGATGCTTTGACAGAAAGGGTAGTGTAATGGAACTTGCCCATAGAAACAGTCAGACCAGCGTGCCTTTTTTTGTTTCCACCCGTGGCTACGGATTTTTATGGAACAACCCTGCAGTAGGAAGTGCTGTATTTGCGGCAAACAAAACTGAATGGACTTCTCTAAGCTGCAAAAAAATGGACTACTGGATTTGCGCAGGAGACAGTCCCGCCCAGATTGAAGAGCAGTATTCCTCAGTTACAGGACGCACTCCCATGATGCCAGAATATGGAATGGGCTTCTGGCAGTGCAAGCTCCGTTACAGGACTCAGGAAGAAGTGCTTTCTGTTGCCCGTGAATACAAAAAGAGGGGAGTACCCCTTGATGTAATCGTTATAGACTTTTTTCACTGGTCAAGGCAGGGAGAATTTAAATTTGACAAAAGGTGCTTTCCCAATCCCGAGGCAATGATAAAAGAACTTGATTCCATGGGAATAAAGGTTTGTGTAAGCGTATGGCCCACCATAGACCAGAAGGCTTCTACATTCGGCGAAATGGCAGACCGTGGCTATCTTGTAAGTGCGGACAGGGGAAGCGGAATCCACATGGACTGGCTAGGCAACACGGTGTTTTTTGACGCTACAAATCCCAGTGCTCAGGATTTTGTTTGGAAGGAATGCAAAAAAAATTATTACGACAAGGGTGTGCGCATTTTCTGGCTTGACGAGGCCGAACCTGAATATGGTCCCTACGACTGGGATCTTTACCGCTACCATGCAGGACCTGTGTTGCAGTGTGCCAACATCTATCCGCTAAAATATGCAGAAGGTTTTGCCCGAGGACTTTCTGCTGCAGGTGAAAAGGAAAAGATGAGCCTTGTTCGTTCCGCTTGGGCAGGAAGCCAGAAGTTCGGAGTGCTTACATGGACAGGAGACATTCATTCCGACTGGCGTGCATTTAGGGAGCAGCTACAGACTGGACTTAACATGAGCATGGCAGGCATTCCCTGGTGGACAACAGACATAGGCGGATTTGTAGGTGGCGACCCAGAAGATGAAGATTTTAGGGAACTTTTGGTTAGATGGTTTGAGTGGGGAACTTTTTGTCCTGTAATGCGCCTTCACGGAGAAAGGCCTCCTTACATTCCCCTTGAACCAGGCACGGAAGTTGTTGACGGCGTTCCTCAGTGGGGTAGCGCTCAGCCAAACGAAATTTGGAGCTTTGGAGAAGAAAACTGTCGCATCATGACAAAGTTCATTCACCTTAGGGAAAAATTCCGTCCCTACATTAGGACCTGCATGAAGGAGGCAAGCAAAAAAGGTCATCCTGTAGTGCGTCCCCTTTACTACGATTTTCCGTCGGATTCAAAAACTTTGGAAAAAGAAATAATGTCTTCGGAGTACATGTTTGGTCCCGACTTCCTTGTAGCTCCCGTCATGGCTCCTGGTCTTACAGAACGCACAGTTTACCTTCCCCTAGGTTCTTTATGGCAGGAGGAAGAAACTGGCACAACTTTCGAAGGCGGTAGCACAGTCACTGCAAAGGCACCGCTGGATGTAATCCCCCTATTTAGGAGACGGACGCTCTAATTGCCCAAACAGCCTTTTTCTGCTACCATACAAAAACTATGGCAAAGGAAAAATCTTACGCAATTCAGAGAGTAATGCAGGGCGACAAAATTTCTATTCAGGGGGCAAGGGAACATAATTTAAAGAATGTAAGCGTTGAGTTCCCACGAAATAAACTTGTTGTCGTAAGTGGACTGTCTGGAAGCGGAAAGTCTTCTCTTGCCTTTGACACTCTCTTTGCGGAAGGTCAGCGCCGCTACATGGAAAGTCTCTCTTCCTATGCAAGACAGTTTCTTGGGCGCATGGACAAGCCCGATGTAGATTTGATTACGGGACTTTCTCCTGCCATCAGCATAGAACAGAAGACAACCCATAAAAATCCCCGTTCAACTGTGGGCACCGTTACCGAAATATACGACTACTACCGCTTGCTCTTTGCTCGCATTGGTCACGCTCACTGTCCCAACTGCGGAAGGGAAATAAAGGAACAGTCTGTAGACCAAATTATAGATACGATTTTAAGCTGGACTGAGGGAACAAAACTTACCCTTCTTTCTCCCGTTATCCGAGGAAAAAAAGGCGAGCATGTAAAGGTTTTGGACGACGCAAAAAAGGCAGGATTTGCAAGGGCAAGAATAGATGGCCTTATGGTAAGTCTGGAAGATTCTGTAAAACTTGACAAGCAGAAAAAGCACACCATAGAAATTGTAGTTGACCGCATTGTAATAAAGGACGGAATCAGGCAGCGCCTTGCAGACAGTGTAGAAACAGCGCTAAAAAGTTCCAACGGAATCATAATCGCACTGCGCCGGGTAAACAAAACCGATGACGCCTATAGGGAAGTTTCTGCCTCTCTTGACGCAAGGGGAACTCCCTACGACCGTAATGCAGACTTTATAGAGCAGGAAGTTTTCTTTAGCCAGAAGAATGCGTGTCCCGACTGCGGCATTTCTATTCCCGAACTTCAGCCCAGACTTTTTAGTTTTAACAATCCTTTTGGAGCCTGTCCTGACTGTACTGGACTTGGCGAAAAGATGGAATTTGACAAAAAACTTATTGCTCCCGACATGAGCAAAAGCTTTAACGAGTACGGACTTGCCCCTTATAACCCTGATGGTGCTTGGAATCATGCCATGTTTGAAGCTATTGCGGAAGCCGGAGGATTTACTCTAGACACTCCACTTTGTAAACTGACTAAAAAGCAAAGTGACTTTTTGTGGAACGGAGACCCAGATATAAATGTTCACTGGATTTACAGAAAGCAGAGCGGAGAGGGGCAGAGCAGTTATAACAGACCTTGGCTTGGTGTTTTTGGCGACATGAAGCGGCGGTATGCGGAAGCTTGGGGAGACAACATGCGCGAGGCAATGGAAAAATACATGAGCCACAAAGAATGCGCAAGCTGTCACGGAAAAAGACTTAGACCAGAAGCATTGGGTGTTACCATTGGTGACAAGAACATCTGGAACCTTACGGAACTTTCTGTTTTACAGACCATAGAATTTTTTGAAAAAACAAAGTTTACTCCTACAGAAGAAAAAATTGCAGCTCAGGTTTTAAAGGAAATTCGCAACAGGCTTTCCTTCCTTAAAAATGTGGGCCTTGAATATCTTACGCTTGAACGCAGTGCCGCAACCCTTAGCGGAGGAGAGGCTCAGCGCATAAGGCTTTCCACACAGATTGGTTCTGCACTTACGGGAGTTATGTATGTTCTGGACGAGCCTTCGATTGGACTTCATCAGAGGGACAACCAGCGGCTTATAAACAGCCTTACCTATCTTAGAGATTTGGGTAACACTGTTATTGTTGTGGAGCATGACGAGCAGACCCTGCGCACTGCAGACTGGCTTATAGACATTGGTCCTGGAGCAGGAGTTCACGGCGGAACTGTAATGGCAAGCGGAAGTCCTGAGCATGTCATGGGCGTAAAGGAAAGTCTTACTGGTCAGTATCTTGCAGGAAAAATCCGCATGGCACTTCCTTCTGAACGCAGAAAGGGTAACGGTAAGAAAATTCAGATTCAGGGTGTAAGCGAACACAACCTTAAGAACATCAGCGTGGAAATTCCTTTGGGAACATTTACCTGCATTACTGGCGTAAGCGGAAGTGGCAAGTCTACCCTGTTAAACGATGTCTTCTATCCTGCCGCAAGCAATGCAATTATGCACACGGAATACGAAACTGGCGCTTACAAAAAAATTACAGGTCTTGATGCAATAGATAAAGTAATCAACATTGACCAGAGTCCCATTGGTAGAACTCCTCGTTCTAATCCCGTTACATACATAGGCGTGTTTGACAAAATTCGTGAACTGTATGCAAGCCTTCCCGAAGCAAAGTCAAGGGGATACAAAAACGGACGCTTTTCATTTAATGTAAAGGGCGGACGCTGCGAAAACTGTCAGGGTGCTGGAACCATTACAATCGAAATGAACTTTCTGCCAGATGTATTCATTCAGTGCGATGTGTGTCACGGTAGGCGGTTTAATCAGGAAACACTGGAAGTCCTTTACAAGGGCAAGAGCATAAGTGATGTTCTGGATATGACCATAGAAGACGCTGCAGAATTCTTTAGCGGAATACCTCACATTGCTAGAAAGCTGGAAACCCTTAAGGATGTGGGGCTAGGCTACATTCAACTGGGACAAAATGCGCTTACTCTTTCTGGCGGAGAAGCCCAGCGTGTAAAACTTGCTTCGGAACTTTCCCGTCCGTCAACTGGAAGAACTCTTTATATTCTGGATGAACCCACAACTGGCTTGCACTTTGTAGACATAAAACAGTTGATGAAGGTTATTCAGACTCTTGTAGACAAGGGAAATTCCGTGGTGATGATTGAGCACAACATGGATGTAATATGTCAGGCTGACTATCTTATAGACCTTGGTCCCGAGGGAGGAAGCGGCGGCGGTACTGTGGTTGCAACGGGAACTCCTGAAGAAGTTTCTAAAAATCCCAAGAGCTACACTGGAATGTATGTAAAGGAACTTTTGGAACGCGAAAAAGAGCGCGGTCCCGTTACGGAGTAATGCCTTGAGTCTGCATGGATTTTCTAAAAAAGTTTTATGCTCAGCATTTTTCTTTTTGGCGGTCTATGCATTTCCGTCTGCTCAAGAAACGGACACTTCCATAATTACAATTTCTAGCGCACAGAAAACAGAATATGCAAAAGACGAAAACTCCGACGAAGAACTGATTACATTTACGGGCAATGTAAGTCTTTCGGTAAAGACAAAATCTACAGAAGTAAAAATAGAAGCCTCGTCAGTTACATTCAACAGGGCTACCGACATGCTTTCTGCAAAGGGTGGCGTCTCTCTTGTGCAGACAGAAGGCGGTACTGCAGGCGGTCAGAAAATTTTTGCAGAAAGCCTCCTTTTTAACACTAGAACGATGGAAGGCGTTTTTGACGAAGCCCGTGTGTTTCAGACTCAGGGAACAGGACTGAATCTTCCTACTGGTTCAACCCTAGTGGTTAATGCTGAAATTTTTGGTAGGGACTCTTCCAGTACTGTCGTGTTTAAAAATGGTGAGCTTACTTTTTGCGAAGACGAAAATCCCCACTGGAAAATAAAGGCTTCAAGAATTTGGCTTTTGCCCGGTCAGGAGTTTGCATTTTTTAACGCTGTGCTTTCTCTAGGAAATGTTCCCGTCCTTTACCTTCCAGCATTTTATTATCCAAAGGACGAACTTGTTTTTCATCCTGTGTTTGGCTACACCTCGCGCATGGGCTACTACTTTCAGACAACCACATATCTTTACGGAAGAAAACCCCTTTCAAAAAGTTCTTCCTCCTCTTCATCATCGTCTTCTTCTAATTCTTCCACTTCTGCTACAGATGTAATGGACGGCATTTTTAACTTTATGAAGCCCACCTCCCTAAAAAAGCAGGAGAGGGAAGGGTTGGTACTGCACAATCTGGACGAAGATTATACGGGAAGTACAAGCGACTATGTAAAACTGATTGCAGACTATTACACCACAGCAGGCGGCCTTTTAGGGGTAGACGCATCCTTTGCTCCAAAGACAGAAAAAATTTCCATATCGCGAATTTCAGCAAGCCTTATGCTGGGCTTTTCAACTACAGTGTTTAGTACAGGTTCGGGCTACAGTCAGTATGCTCCTTCTGGCAAGGTTTACTACAACACTTCTTCCTTTATGGGATTAAATCTTCCCTTCCGATACAGTGCTGGACTTTCCGCAGAAATTTCTTCGCCATTTACGCTTAAGGTTTCGCTTCCTCTGTATTCCGACCCCTTCTTTAACGATGACTTTGCTTCACGAGATGAAGACATGGACTGGTTTTCTTTTCTTATGAGCCGCACTTCAAACAGCACAGGAACTTCTACCTCTTCGGGAAGTGAAATAAATTCTTTTGAGTGGAATGTAAACGCCTCCTATTCGGTAAAACTTCCTGAACTTTTAAAGCCCTACATTTCCACTCTTTCTTTTACAGGTTCTTCACTGGTGCGCTTTGCCTCCAGAACAAACAAAAGCGTTGGCTCGGAAGATTTGCTTTCTTCGTATTCTCCCCAGAGAAAATTCTTTTATCCTTCGCAGGTAACTCCTCTTCAGTTTTCTGCAAAAGTTTCGGGTACCATTTTTGAGTATCCCGCTTCATCGCAAATGAAAAGTCAGTCTGTTTCCTATGCCGTGCCGTTGGATATTCCCGAAGAACTTAAACCTCCTGCCCAAGACAATGAAACTAAAAAAGAAACCGACTCCTCCAGTGAAGAGACTGTCTTTACCATGCCAGAACTTACCCTTGAAAAAAACATTGCCTCAATAAATCAGGCGTCTTTTTCGGGTCTTTCCTACAAGCTTACTTATTCACTTTCTCCTGCTCTTGTTACCCAAATGCAGTATGACGGAGAAAAACTTTCTTCACCAGAAGATTTTGACTGGAGCCAGATTCAGTCTTCCTATATTCAAATGAAGTCCCCTCTGGAACTTTCCAGTCTTTTTACTTACCGCTCTTCTTTTGTTTCTGTTAAGAACACCCTTTCCTTTACGCCAGTGTATCAGGATCATCCGTCTACAGAAGGGCTTTCGCAAAATCAGGCAAACAACCTTAAGTCTTCCGATTATGCAGCGCGAAAACTGGAACTGTCGGAATCAAACACAGTATCGTTCAGACCCTTCCTTTATTCTTCTGTTTTTGCAAAATCGGGCATAGACTGGAACACCTCGTTTAAGCTTTTGAGAACTCAATACAACGGAACCGTAAGCGATCCTTCATGGGATTTTATTGGACTGGACATTACCGACAGCGCAAGCTTTACTGCCCACACTGTAAGTGCAACTTTCCGTGCGGACGAAACTGAATCTTTTTCTCAGTCTCTTGTGCTTACCACTACGCTTCCTCCTCAGACTGATCTGTACAAGGCAACTCTTTCGCTAACTTTTCCATATGTAACAGCCTCCCTTTCTGCTGGAATACAAAAAAAATCAGCCTCTTCTGATGAATGGAAACTGCAACCCCTACAGCAGAATGCAAGCCTTTCTCTTTTTAAGCAGACATCTCTTCCCCTTACGCTAAGCGAATCTTTTAACTACAACCTTGAGGAGGGACACGGAGAATCATTTAGGCTTTCTCTTTCTTGGAACAACATTGTGGCGTCCTATACCATGCAACACACTTATGGCTACGACTTTGACTCTTCCTTGGGATGGGTAACCCGAGGGGAAAAGGAATTCCTTCCTGTAAACTTTAGCCTTTCCTATTCCCTAAAGACTCAGGTTTTCCGCTTTTGGAAAAACAGAATAACTCTTACGCCCTCTCTTTCTACAAGCATAGTGCTGGACTTTATTAGACCCACTTCAAGTTACTTTACTTTTTCGCCCACACTTTCTTTTTCTATAAACAACTTTCTGGAAATTTCATTCAGCGCCCAGTCTAGGAACGATGTTATTTACAGATATGTTCAGAATCTTTTTCCTTCTGGCATAAGCATTCCCGGCGAGACAAATCCTTTTGTGGATCTGTTTAACTCTTTTGCCTTCTGGGGTGACGGTCAGTTCTACGATTCAAATCAGACTGCACGAAAATCTTCAGGCTTCAAATTAAAGAGCCTTTCGGTAAAGGTAAGCCATGACCTGCACGACTGGAAACTTTCTGCAGAACTTTCTGTTTCTCCCCGACTTGTTACTAGCGGTGGACAAAAGCAGTATTCCTTTGATCCTTACTTTACTCTTTCGGTTGTATGGAAGCCTCTTCCCAGCATAAAGACTCAGGTTACCGACAAGTATGGAACCTGGGAGTTTGAGTAATTCGCAATTGAAATTTACCATGTTTTTTGCTATCATCTTTTAAAATGACTGCATTTTTTGGAGGTGTTATTATGGCAGAAGAAAAAAGTAATGGAATGTTTGCTGGTCTTGGAAAGAAAATTATGAGCGTGTTTGACAAGGGGGTTGCCGCATCAAAAAAAGGACTCCAGTCAGCTGGAACAGCCGTAAGTGATTTTGGCGAAAAATCTGTTTTAAGAATTGAAAAGACTCAGCTTCAGAGCAAGGCGGATAAGGCCTATGCAGAATTGGGAAGACTTGTTTTTGAAAAACTTACATCTTCTCGGGCTGCATCAGTGTCTGCCTCTGATGAAGGTGTTAAGGATATAGTTAGCGTAATTAAGGCTCTTAATTCCGACATAGAACAGCACTCCGATGCAATTAACGAAGGTAAGTCAGAAAAAACTACAAAGACTACATCAGCAAAGTCAACTGCCGCAAAAACTACAAAGGCTCCTGCAAAGACAGCTAGCACAAGGTCAACTGCAAAGACTGCATCAAAATCAACTGCAAAGGCTCCTGCAAAATCAACTGCATCAAAATCATCTGCAAAAACTACAACAAAGTCATCAGCAAAAAAGCCTGCTGCAAAAACTACGGCTTCAAAAACTTCTGCTACAAAAACTACGACTACAAAAAAGAGCGGAACAAAAAAATCTACCGAAAAAAAGTGATATGAATGCGTAAACGAACCTTTGCTTCAGTACTGTATAAGTTTTTTTCTGCCACCGATGACCGTCGCCTGTGGTCCCGCATAAAGGACATGGTTGATGAGCGAAATGTTAATTCACTTCAGTTTTTTTCTGTGCTGTTTACGGTTGTCCTTTCGGTTGTAAGTGTAGGTGCCATTTTTATTCCGTCCATGAAGGAAGGGTTTTACATTTATGTTTTTACTCTAGGGGTCTGCGTCTTAATGCTGATTTTTACCCAGGTGTTTGTAGTACGCAAAAAATTGTGCTTTCTTGCATTGCCAGTTCTGTACATTATGCTTTTCCTTTCTTTTGTGTTTGGAATTGCAATTGGTACTCGGTGGAACAATCCCATGCCTGCGGTTACTTTTGTGGTCTTTCTTGTAATTTCTCCTCTGATGATATGCGACAAGCCCTGGAGAATAGATACTGCGGTTCTTCTTGTTGTGGGCATATTCATTTACATTGACAGAACTCACAAGCCTGATTCTATATTTTTCTTTGACCTAATGAACACCGTGGCCTTTTACATAATTTCAATTGTAATCAACTCCTACAATCAGGGGCGCTATGTAAAGGAATTTTCTTCGGCCCAAAGTATTGCCCATCAGCGTGACACTGATTCCCTTTCTGGTGTAATGACAAAAAGAGCATTTGAGCTTTATGTTCGCCGTGCCCTTCTTGAGCCGGGAATAAAGGGCGTTCTGATGATAATTGATATAGACAACTTTAAACGGGTAAACGACACTTTGGGTCATGCTCGTGGAGATGAATTTATTGCAAAGACGGGAACAGTTCTTCGATCGCTCTTTAGGCAGACAGACCGGATAGGGCGCTTTGGTGGTGACGAGTTTGTTATTTTTGTTTCGGAAGTTGTTTCTGCGGATGTGGTAATGCAGAAGGCTAATGAGGTGCGCACGACTTTGCGGAAGGTTTTTTCTTCCGAGATGAATTACAGCAATTTTTCTGTAAGCATAGGATGCACTTTCTTTTCTGGTGAAGATAATTACGATTCTCTGTTTTTGCAGATGGACGGTGTTCTTTACGAGGCGAAAAGGTCTGGAAAGGACCGTTGTAAAATTTTTGAAAAAAAATAAAAAAATCTGTTTTGGGGTATTGACATTTATTTCTGATTTGTGATATATTCGTTTTCACCGTCAAATGAGATAGTTGCTATTTGAAAGATGCTATCGAGACAGAAGTTTCGGGAGCAAAGGGAAGGAAAGGACAGCAAAAAAGCAAAGCAGTTCAATACTCTGTGTAAAAGCAGAGTGGTCGAAAGACAACATGCGGGGTTGGATTCAAATGATTCTTATACCCTTCGGGGTAAAAGATACGATCATGGAGAGTTCGATCCTGGCTCAGAACGAACGCTGGCGGCGCGTCTTAAGCATGCAAGTCGAGCGGGAATGTGGTGCTTGCACTACATGAGAGCGGCGGACTGGTGAGTAACACGTGGGTGACGTACCCTTCGGACGGGGACAGCCCGTGGAAACACGGGGTGATACCGGATAAGGTCTGGCATATTGGAAGTGCGAGAGGAAAGGAGCTAAGGCTCCGCCGAAGGAGCGGCCCGCGGCCCATCAGCTAGTAGGCGGGGTAACGGCCCACCTAGGCAATGACGGGTATCCGGCCTCAGAGGGCGACCGGACACATTGGGACTGAGATACGGCCCAGACTCCTACGGGAGGCAGCAGCTAAGAATATTCCGCAATGGGGGAAACCCTGACGGAGCGACGCCGCGTGGACGATTGAAGGCCGGAAGGTTGTAAAGTCCTTTTATGCGCGAGGAAGAAGTGTCGGAGGGAATGCCGGCATGGTGACTGTAGCGCATGAATAAGCACCGGCTAATTACGTGCCAGCAGCCGCGGTAACACGTAAGGTGCTAGCGTTGTTCGGAATCATTGGGCGTAAAGGGCTTGTAGGCGGTTCCGCAAGCCTGGGGTGAAAGGGCAGGGCTCAACCCTGCGAGTGCCCCGGGAACTGCGGGACTGGAGTCGCTGAAGGGGCGCCGGAATTCCAGGTGTAGGGGTGAAATCTGTAGATATCTGGAAGAACACCGATGGCGAAGGCAGGCGCCTGGCAGACGACTGACGCTGAGGAGCGAAGGTGCGGGGAGCGAACAGGATTAGATACCCTGGTAGTCCGCACAGTAAACGATGCACGCTGGGCGTCCGGCCACGAGGCTGGGTGCCGAAGCAAACGCGATAAGCGTGCCGCCTGGGGAGTATGCCCGCAAGGGTGAAACTCAAAGGAATTGACGGGGGCCCGCACAAGCGGT
>CALCRU010000042.1 GCA_937894335.1 uncultured Treponema sp.
AGTTGTGAGTAGAGGAATATGAATAAAAGAATTTTTACATTTGGACTTCTTGTTGTTCTTGTTTCGGGTATTGCTTTTTCTCAGCAATTTACACTTGCTGTCATACCTGATATCCAGTCTTACACGAATCACAATGCGCAGAAAGGGGTTTGGGGATATCCTCTTAACAATATGGATATGCTGATGGCGCAGATGGAATACATTCGCGATAACACAGTTGCAAACGGAGGAACAATTGCCTTTGCAGTGCAGGAAGGTGACCTTGTAGATAACCGCAGCATGTTTTCTTCAGAGTGGAGGGATGCATCTAGAGCCCTAATGCTTATGGACGGACTGATTCCATATCTTGTTGTTCCTGGTAATCATGACAGTGACAGATGGTCGCGGATTGACAGAAGTATTCCTTTTCAGAGTGTAGGTTGGAGTACATTCAAGAAGTACTTTGGAAACGAGAGCCCTCACTTTAAGGACAAAAAATGGTATGGCGGAAGTTACAATGACGGCATGGATTCTTGGAGTATTCTGACTGTTGAGGGACAGAGGATACTCTTTCTTGCTCTAGAACTTGAGACTCCTGATGATGCTTTGGAATGGGCCCAGTCTGTCATTGATATGCATAAAGGAATTCCCACTGTCGTCATAACACATGAATATCTTACTGTTGGAGCCCGTGACAGAGAAAATCCTGAGTATTTGGCATTTGGAAATTCTAGGAACAGGCTGTATGCGAATGGTAACAGTCCTGAAACAGTATGGAATAAATTCATAAGCAAAAATGACCAGATTTTTATGGTGCTCTGCGGACACTCCTATCTTGATAACGGAGAAGGAGAGGGAATTCGCATAGATGTTAACGATTATGGACATAAGGTTTATGCTGTGCTTGCAAACTATCAGGGACGCAGGGAAATTGATAATTCAATAGTAACTAGAAGAAATCTTATAGATAGTGCTGACGGTTGGTTTCGCCTCATGCACTTTGACATTGCAAAAAGCCGCGTGCGTGTCCAAACCTATTCCCCTTACCTAGACCGCTACGAAACCGATGCCGACAGTGACTTCACAATCAACTTTGATTTCGACTGGAAAAAGCGCTTCCCAGCTATCAACTTTCAGTATGTATATTCTTCCCTTGGGAAGTTTCTTTCGTCGTTTTAGATTTGTCTTTTGTGGATAAAAAAAATCGCCGTCTGCCGGATGAATGTGATTCAGTTTGGCAGACGGCGATTTTTATTTTAAACGATAGCCTATTTTTTTGCGGGCTTTTTAGCTGGTGCTTTCTTTGCAGGAGCTTTTTTTGCAGGAGCCTTTGCTGCTGGTGCTTTCTTTGCAGCGGGTTTTGCTTCTACGGCCTCGTCTACAATCTGTGCTTCTGGTGCATTCTTCTTTATTGACTTGATTCCGTTTGTTACACCGGCCTTGTCTTTGTAGCCTTCACCTACGCCTACAATCTGACCGTTGCCGCTCTTAAGGCGATAGCGGAATTCTCCGCGCTTGTCCTTGTACACTTCAAACTTTGGATTCTTTTCTTTCTTGAATCCTTCTACAGTCTGATCTTCAACAGGGGCTGCGGAATTTTTCTGCACGCTTGCGATTCCGTTTTTTGCAGCCGTCTTTGTTGTGTACACTTCTGATGTTAAAATGATTTCTCCGTTTCCGGCAATCAAGTTAAATTTAACTCCAGTTTTTGCTTTGGAAATGACAAATTTACCCATTGGTATCCTCCATATAAAATTCATTATACGCCCAAACTTTCATATTGGCAAGTTTTATTTTTAATAGTATACTGACCGTGTTTCAATTCCCCAATAAAGAGGTTGTCATGAAAACAAAAAGAAATCTTCTTGCAATTTTTGTATTGATTGTCTCCGCACAGTTTTGTTTTGCGGTATCTCCAAAAGCTCAACTTTCAAAGCAGAACGAAAGAATGTTCTGGGTCATAAACGGAACTGATAAGAACGGAAATCCTTCTGCAGTTTACATTCAGGGTACCATTCACATTGGTGATGACCGCTTGTATCCTCTTGCAGATGCTGTTCTTGACGCATGGGAAAATGCAGACTGTGTCATGGGAGAAATTTCCAGTGTTGATATGGCCTCTCTTCAGACTGCCGTTCAGCGAGACATGTTTGCAAGTTATCGCAGGGCAAAGGGTAAGAATCTGTACGACTTCCTTAACGAAGACGAACTTGCCGTTTTGTATACCCTTATAGACGGTTCCCAGTTTGATGCATACGGTTCCTTTGAGCCTTGGGTTCTTAACTCCGTGCTGTCAACTCTTTCCTATTCCGATTCTGGACTTGACGGTTCTCTTGGTCTTGACCAAAAATTTCTTGCTATGGCTGACGAAGACGGGCGCATTGTAGAAGGTCTGGATACTCTTAGGACTCAGCTTGATGTGCTTGAGTTTGGAACTTATGACGAACAGCTTCTTATCCTTAAGCAGACTCTTTCTGCATTCATCGAAGACTCTGATGATTCTGACGAACTTCTTGCCAGAATGTACGAGGCTTACCTTGCGGATGATGCTGACGCCCTTGCAGAAATTGTTTCTATAGAATCATCCTTTGGCGAAAGTGAAGAAGAAGTTGCCCTTACCCAGGCCTATATGAAGGCTCTGTTTACAGACCGCAATCAGGCATGGGCAGAAAAAATTGCTACTCTCTTGGCAGAGGGAGGAACTACTTTTATCTTTGCTGGAGCAGGACATTTTGTTGGAGAAAATTCAGTGTTCGCCTTTCTTAAGAAAAACGGAACCATCAGATAAAGAGGTGCATGTATGAAACAAGAAACCAAATGTATTCAGGCGGGATACAGTCCCAAAAACGGTGAGCCAAGAATGATTCCCATTGTTCAGAGTACTACTTTCAAATACGACACCAGTGAGGACATGGGAAAACTTTTTGATCTTGAGGCTAGCGGATATTTTTACACCCGTCTTCAGAATCCTACAAATGATTTTGTAGCTGCAAAAATTGCGAGCCTTGAAGGCGGAACTGCGGCTATGCTTACTTCCAGCGGTCAGGCTGCAAACTTCTTTGCCGTCTTTAACATTGCAACTGCTGGTGACCATGTGGTGGCAAGCTCTGCAATCTACGGAGGAACATTTAACCTGTTTAATGTTACCATGCGCAAGATGGGAATAGACTTTACATTCGTTTCGCCCGACTGCACAAGGGAAGAACTTGATGCCGCCTTTAAGCCCAACACGAAGGCTGTCTTTGGCGAAACAATTTCCAATCCTTCGCTGACGGTTTTTGACTTTGAAAAATTTTCTGCTGCCGCTCATGCCCACGGAGTTCCGCTCATTGTAGACAATACTTTTGCAACTCCCATTAACTGCCGCCCCTTTGAATTTGGTGCGGACATTGTAACTCACTCAACTACAAAATACATGGACGGTCACGATTCTGCTGTAGGCGGATGTATTGTTGATTCTGGAAAGTTTGACTGGATGGCCCATAAGGAAAAGTTTCCCGGACTTTGTACTCCTGATGAATCCTACCACGGAATAACTTATGCCGAGCGCTTTGGAAAAGAGGGTGCTTTTATTACAAAAGCAACTGCCCAGCTGATGAGGGACTTTGGTTCCATACAGGCTCCCTTTAATGCCTATATTCTTAACCTTGGCCTTGAATCTCTTTCTGTCCGCATGGAGCGCCACTGTTCAAATGCTCTTGCTGTTGCAAAATTCCTTTCAAAAAACGAGCATGTGGCATGGGTAAATTATCCCGGTCTTGAGGATAACAAGTATCACGCACTGGCCCAAAAGTACATGCCCAAGGGAACCTGTGGAGTTGTTTCTTTTGGCGTCAAGGGAGGAAGAAAGGCTGCCGAGCAGTTTATGAAAAAACTTAAGGTTGCCATGATTGCAACTCATGTTGCTGATGCCCACACCTGTGTCCTGCATCCTGCTTCGTCTACCCACCGTCAGCTTACGGAAGAAGAACTTGTTGCCGCTGGAGTTCCCTCAGACTTAATCCGCCTGTCTGTTGGTATAGAGCATATAGATGACATTCTTGCGGATTTGGAACAGGCTTTGGGCTGATATGGTTGCTGTAGCCAATTATTTGTGATATATTTTGAACAAGGAGCAATAAAATGATGAAATTAGTTTTGGTTCGCCACGGAGAAAGTGAGTGGAATAAGCTCAACCTTTTTACAGGCTGGACAGATGTTGATTTAAGCGAAAAAGGCCATGAAGAAGCAAAGGCTGCAGGTAAACTGCTTAAAGCAGAAGGTTACGATTTTGACGTTGCCTATACTTCTTACCTTAAACGCGCAATCCATACACTGAACCACATTCTTGATGAAATGGACAGAGCATGGATTCCTGTATACAAAACATGGAAACTTAACGAACGCCACTATGGTGACCTGCAGGGAAAGAACAAGAGTGAAGCCGCAGAAAAGTTCGGTGAGGATCAGGTAAAAATCTGGCGCCGTTCATTTGATGTAAAGCCACCTGTTCTTGCAGACGATGATGAGCGCAGTGCAAAAAAACAGGCAATGTACCGCGATGTAGACCCTGCATTCCTTCCCCAGAACGAAAGCTTGGAAACAACTATTGAGCGTGTAGTTCCTTTCTATTTGGAAACAATCAAGGCAGACATGAAGGCAGGAAAGCGTGTTATTATTGCCGCTCACGGAAACAGCCTTCGCGCACTGGTAAAGTATCTTGACAATCTTTCTAACGAAGAAATTCTTGGCGTTAACATTCCTACAGGAACTCCTCTTGTTTACGAATTTGACGACAACTTTAAGGTTATCAAGCACTACTACCTTGGCGACCAGGAAGCTCTTAAGGCAAAAATGGAAGCTGTTGCAAATCAGGGCAAAAAGAAATAATCCTGACAAAAATGACGGCGGCATGCAGTATTGTGTGCCGCTGTATTTCTTTTAAGGCAAAATCAGAATGAATTATTATTGCATCATGGTAAAGACAGGTGCGGAAGAATCCTTTAAAAAAGAAGCATTAGAAAAAGGTTCTTCCTTTGCCGTGGGACTGCAATTTTATTTTTTTAAACGCAAGGTCATAAACGGCGGAAAGCAGAAGGGTAAGATTGTGGAAAGCCCCATGTTTCCTGGTTACATTTTTATGGGCTGTGCCGACATTGATTCCTATCTGATTGAGCAAATTCGTTCATGTAAAAATTTTTACCGCTTTCTTTCTTCCGACGGAAAAATTCGTCCGCTTACGGGGCAGGATCTGGACTATCTGGAAAGGCTTATGCGCCACGGTGAAGTTGCAGGATTTTCTAGGGTAACATTTGACGAAAACGACCGCATAGTAATCCTTGACGGCCCCCTAGAAGGTTTTAAGGGAAACATTATAAAAGTTGACCGCCGCAAGAGAAGGGTTACAATCAGGCTGGACATGTGCGGCAGCATAAACAAGGTTGACCTGTGTTACGAAGATGTTTCCAAACTGTCGGATCCGTCTGCTTCTGAGGAGTCTGAATCCTGACTTTTTTTAGCACTGGCTTCGGGTTCTGCAAAGCGTTCATATTCTTCTTCCAAAACATGCCGTTGCCATTTTCTGTATACAACTGTGGCCACAATAAGTACTGTTATAAAAATAAGTCCTGTAAGAATTTCTTTTGTCATGATTTAGTCCTGTGCTTCTGGCAGAGAGTCAAGAAGTTTTCTAAGTGCAGTTAAATCGTCTTTTGTAAGGGTAATTCCCTTTCCCATTTTTTCGTGGTTGGGCGACCATGCACGAATGTCAAATTTTGCAGGACGGTCTCCCCATGAAATAAAATTCAGTTCGGTTCTCCATCCGCCTTTTCCCTCAGAAATTACTCCAAGTTCCTTTTCAATTTTGTAAGAAAAATCATCAGCCATAAAATCTCTTATTCCTCCAGTACTTTAATTATACACAATTTTGGGTAAAAAGTCTTCTTATCTCTTGCGATAATCCAAAATGTATAGTATTCTTACTGTATAAGAAATTTGTAGGGGGACTTATGAAAAAACGAAGACAGTTGCTCTTGGCTGGTTGTGCTGCCTTGGCAATTATTTTTGCAGGATGTAAGACAACCGATGTTGATGTGGACGACGGTTCTTCTTCTGCTTCATCTTCTCAGGTTAGCACTTCCACATCATCTTCTACGACGACAAGTTCAAGCTCGTCCAGCAGTTCGTCATCTTCAAGTACGACAGGGGACGACTCAGATTCTACTTCTAGCTCAGGTTCATCATCATCTTCTTCATCTTCAACAACAAGAGACTATTCTGCCGACAACGACGCTCTGTGGGCTACAATTCAGGCTGCTCGTCAGGCTGCGATAGATGCTGGTGCCGCTGATGCAAATTCAGTTGCATTTGCCGCCGCAGAAGCTGACTACGAGGTTCAGAAAAAAATCATGGAAGCAGGCGGAAGCAGCGAGGACATGTCTGCCGCTCTTAAGGATTTGAACTATCGCTATCAGGGTCTTACTGCTCTTGCAAATGCCCAAAAGAAAAAGGCTCAGGTTGATGAAAATGACTGGGCTTCATACAACAAGACTTCCTACGACAGCGGTTCCAAGAAAATTACCGACCTTACAAATCCGCTTTCTACAATTTCTACAGGAAAGGCTTTCTTTGACACTGCATATTCTGCAGAAAAAGATTTTGATTCTGTTCTTACCACGGCTTACAGAACCATTGCAAAGGGTGAACGACAGAAGGCTTTTGAGGCAAAGAAAAATGCAGACAGCGTAAAGGCTGCAGTTTCCCGCAAGTCTGATTACGACAAGGCTGTTACCCTGTTTAAGAATGGAGACACCCACTTTGTAACGGGAAATCCTCAGGGGTCTATTGATGACTACATTGCCGCAGGCGAAGAGTTTACCTCCCTGTACAACGAAATCTCAGAAGCTAGGGCACAGGCTCTTGCCGCAATTGAGGCTGCAAAAAAACGCGTCTCTGAAAGTGAGGATATTGCGGTTGAGGCCGACAAGACAGCACCTTTAGGAAACGGAGATGTTGAAGGCATTGAGGCGGAGGATGCAAAACTTCTCGACGATGATGACTTCTCTGCTGCGGAAGACGCTCAGTCAGCGGCGGAAGATGCTATTGGGGAGGATGTAGAATGAAAAGATTTGTTGCATACGCTCTTGTAATTGCTGTTTCACTTTGTTCAGTGTTTGCTGTAAGCTATAAGAATAACACTTATCAGAAACTTGCCGAAGAGTATACTACAAAGGCTGTCCGCGCAATGGATGCCGGTGAGTATGCCCTTGCAGAAGAATACGCTGCCCTTGCAGAAGAAAATGCCGCTCTGTCAGAAGCATTCATCAAACACATGTTGGCTCAGAGTGATGCCGAAAAAAACATTACCCTTGCAAAGAATCGTTTGGCTTATGTTAAGTCAATCCATGGTGATGTAAATTTCCCAATCGCTTACGAAGCTGCAGAAGGCTACCTAAAGCAGGCTAACGAAGCCTTTGAAAAGGAAGAATACGAGACAGCTTCTGCTAGGGCTCAACTTGTAATCAATGCGCTTGCAGAAGTAATTGAAATTACTCCTTTGCCAAAGTATTACATTGTCCGTCCTTGGGCAGAAACAAAAGACTGCTTCTGGAACATTTCTGGACGCTCTTATGTTTACAACAATCCCTTCTTGTGGGAAAATCTGTACGAGGCAAACAAGGATCAACTGCCAGAGCCTGACAATCCAAACCTTATTCTTCCCGGCATGAAGATGGAAATTCCGTCCATTACTGGAGAATATCGTGACGGTGTTTACAGTCCAAATGTAAAGTACGACACTTATTCGGTTAACCGCTAGCGGTAACTTTAGCATTAATGCTTAAGGGGTTGCAGAATCGCGGCCCCTTTTTTTATTTTGCAATTTTAATCAGATACAGTGCCAGTGCAGACGCCATGAGGGCATGGGGAAATTCTTTCTTGCCCAAAAGGTCGTAAACATCAGCCTTATTCATTTTAATGCAGTTTAGAAATTCGTCCGCATCTAGATGCTGTTCGTCTGTAAAGACTAGGTCTGTGGCGTAGTAGACATGCACATGGTTTGCAAACAAGGCGGGGTTGGGGTTCATTGTTCCCAAGTGGATGAAACTGTTAGCCCTGCATCCTGTTTCTTCTTCCAGTTCCCTTCGTGCGGCTTTTTCACAGTCTTCGCCGGTTTCAATTACTCCTCCGGGAAACTCTATGCTAAGGGCCTTTTCTCCGTGTCGCCACTGCTTTACCATAAGAAACTGTTCCTTGTGTTCCGCAATGACGATTGCCCAGTCGCGAGCTTCGTTTACAATGTAGTCCCCCTCAATTCCGCTAGGACCTCTGCTGTGTCTTTCTGTTACTGTAAAAACAGGAGTCTTTAAAAGCTCCCTGCTACTTAATTCGTGCCATGCCAAATTCATAATTTTCTTTGACAATTATGCCATTTAAACTTATAATAAATCAAGAACATTCCTACGGAGGACTTATGGCTGTTATAACGATTTCACGACAGGTTGCCGCATTGGGTGACGAAGTTGCAACCGCAGCTGCACAAAAACTTGGCTATAAATTTATTGACCGCAAACAGGTTGAACACCGCATTGTAGAGCTTGGTTTTCCGCAGGAAAAACTTTCCAAGTATGATGAGCGTCGCCCAGGATTTTTTGCCTCACTTGCAAAGGATCGTGACGAATACCTTAACTATCTTCAGCTAGCTGTTCTTGAAGCCGCAAGTAAGGGTAACTGCATTTTGATTGGACGGGGTTCCTTTATTATTCTTGAGGAACTTCAGAATCTTCTTGCCCTTCGTTTTGTTTCTCCTGATGATGTGCGCATGGAACGACTTAAGAACGAATTTTCTTGGAACGACAAGCAGGCTCGTACTCGCATAGACGAAAGCGACACTAACCGACGGGGATTTCACAAGAGTTTCTTTAATCTGGAAAACGAAGATCCCCAGCATTTTCATCTTGTTCTTAACACAGGAATTCTTTCCATTGATGACAGTGTGCGCGTAATTGAAAGTCTTGTAAAAACCCTCATCACTCCCGAAAAGGAAGAAGCTGGAACCAAACGAGTGCAGGATTTGCTTAGAGGACAGCAACTTGTAAATCAGCTTTTGTATACATACAAGTACAGCATCAGTTTTCTTCGTGCGGATGTTAGGGATAATTCTGTTACCCTGCAGGGCATTGCAGACTCTCAGGCTATAGTGGATCGGGCTGTGGAATCTGCCGCAAAACTTCTTCCTTCATGCGCTGTAACTTCTGCTATTTCTATTGTCCAACGGCATTAAATCCGCATCCATGCGGATTTAATGCCACAAGTTTTTGCTATTGCAAAAACTTGCGGGTGCAACGGGTAAGAGTTTGTAGCCCCATCCTTGGGGCTTTGCGTTTGCTGTTGCAAAAACTAGAGGGTGCAACGGGTAAGGTTCTGACGCGACATCCTTGTTCACAAAAATACATCCGTGTATTTTTGTGAACGCTAGAATTTGCTTTGCAAATTCTAGCATATGTCATAAAATAAGACTCTTACGCGACCTCCCTGTCGCTCTACTTCTTGCAGGTGGGGCGGGGTTGTAAAAATTTGCAGACTGGCTTATACTTTAGGGCATGAAAACTTCAAACAAATTTACCACGGTACGCATTATTGCTGCTCCCGTTTTTTTTATTGTTTACTTTCTTCCTGTTTGGCTTAATGCAGAAAACCTTTCGCCTCTTGCGGTTGCTTCTGTCTGTATTGCAATTCCCCTTCTTGCTTTTGCGGAATTTACCGACTACCTTGACGGCCACTTTGCAAGAAAGCACAACGAGGTAAGCGATTTTGGAAAACTCTACGACCCCTTTGCAGATGTCTTCCTTCACATTTCCACATTCACATGCTTTACAATAAGCGAATACTGTCCGCCTATTGTTCTCGTGCTCATCATCTATCGGGAATTTGCACAGAACTTTTTGCGCATGGTTGCTGCCAAAAAAGGAACCGCGATTGCCGCTCGAAAAGGCGGTAAGCTTAAGACTGTGTTCTATGTAGCTGCAGGATTTGTTTCTCTTGCTCAGGAAGCTCTTGTGCGTACCGGTCTTGCCTCTGTCTGGGGACTTAACATGGAAGCCTTTTATATAGTGGGCGTCTGCTTCTACATTGTGTGCGTTCTGCTTGCCTACATTTCTTTTATAGACTATCTTGTGCATTTTGGAAAAGTGCTTAAGGAAGAAATGTAGTTCTTGCATCCTCTTGACATTTTTTTTGTATGCTGATAGTATGCAATCAGTTAACATCAAAGGCGATGTGATCAGAAATTTTCCGCAGTAGAAATGCTGCACAAGTTTCTGCTCACATCGCCTTTTTTGTTTTCATAAAAATCATACGGAGGTAATGCAAATGTCTGCTGCTAATGTACCGGAACTGTTTGGAAGCATGGTGTTCAATCAGCGTGTAATGAAGGAACGCCTGCCTAAGGAAACCTACAAGGCTCTTAAGCAAACGCTGGATAACGGAGAGCCACTTAACATTGATTTGGCCAATCAGGTTGCACATGCAATGAAGGAGTGGGCAATCGAAAAAGGTGCCACTCACTTTACACACTGGTTTCAGCCCCTTACCGGAATCACTGCAGAAAAACACGACAGCTTCATTACTCCCCAGGATGACGGAAGTGTAATCATGTCCTTTAGCGGAAAGGAACTTGTAAAGGGTGAACCCGATGCTTCTTCTTTCCCTTCTGGCGGTCATCGTGCAACATTTGAGGCTAGGGGATACACTGTTTGGGATCCTACAGCCTATCCCTTTGTAAAGGAACACACTCTCTGCATTCCTACGGCATTCTGTTCCTACACTGGTGAAGCCATGGATAAAAAGACACCTCTTCTTCGTTCCATGGAAGCTCTTAATACTCAGGCTCTGCGCATCCTGCGTCTGTTTGGAAACACGACTGCAACCCATATTGCAACAACTGTTGGCCCAGAACAGGAATACTTTATTGTAAGCGAACGACTTTACAAGCAGCGAAAAGATCTGCGCATGACAGGACGCACGCTGTTTGGTTCAAAGCCTTCAAAGGGTCAGGAAATGGACGATCAGTATTTTGCAGCCCTTGATCCAAAAATTGTAGAGTACATGGAAGACCTTAACGAAACTTTGTGGAAGTACGGAATCCTTTCAAAGACTGAACACAACGAGGTTGCTCCTGCTCAGCACGAGATGGCTCCAATTTTTACAACGACAAACCTTTCAACTGACCAGAACCAGCTTACCATGGAAGTTATGAAAAAGGTTGCTCGTCGCCACGGACTTGTATGTCTTCTGCATGAAAAGCCTTTTGCTGGATTAAACGGAAGCGGAAAGCACAACAACTGGAGTATGAGTACAAACGAGGGTGAAAACCTTCTTGAACCGGGAGCCACTCCTGAACAGAACGCACAGTTCTTGCTCTTCCTTACTGCAATTATAAAGGCGGTTGACGAAAATCAGGACCTGCTTCGCATTTCTGTTGCTTCTGCTGGTAACGATCATCGACTTGGTGCAAACGAGGCGCCTCCTGCAATCATCAGCGTTTATCTTGGTGATGAACTGCATGCTGTTCTTGAAAGCATTAAGGACGGAAAGCCTTACGACAACAAGAAGAACCTTAAGATGACTATTGGTGCAGATGTACTTCCTCCAATTCCAAAGGATTCAACTGACCGCAACAGGACTTCTCCCTTTGCATTTACAGGAAACAAGTTTGAGTTCCGTTCAGTGGGTTCTTCACTTAGCATAGCGGGTCCAAATACTGCACTGGATTCCATTGTGGCATACAGCCTTAAACAGTTTGCAGATGAACTTGAAGGCGCAAAAGATTTTAACACTGCACTGCAGCAGCTTATCAAGAGGGAAATAAGCGCACACTGGCGCATTGTGTTTAACGGTAACGGTTATGACGAAAGTTGGATCAAGGAAGCGGAAAAGAGAGGACTTCTTAACCTGCGCACCCTGCCTGATGCAATGGAGCACTACCTTAATCCGAAGAATGTAAAACTCTACACTGAACTTGGCGTATATACCGAAGCAGAAATGCAGAGCCACTACGAGATTAAGCTTGAGAAGTATTGTCAGGTTCTTAACATCGAAGTAGAGACCATGCTTGAGATGATTAACAAGGACATTCTTCCTGCTGCCTTCAAATACATGAATGCAGTAAGTTCTGCCGTTATAAACCTTAAAGCTGTTGTGCCGGGAGCAAGCGCAAGTGCTCAGGCTTCGCTGCTTTCAAAACTTGACGGACTTGTAAATGAACTTGCACAGAAGGAAAATGAACTTTCCATGAAGCACATAGAGGCAAAGGCTTCTGGAGATGCAATGGCTGTTGCCCGTGCCTATGTAGACAGCGTAATTCCTGCCATGGCCGAAACCCGTGCCGTTGCTGACGAAATTGAGCCGCTTCTTGGCGAGGAATACAAACCCTTCCCGTCTTACGAAGATTTGCTTTTTATTAAGTCGTAAAAATACTGAGTACGAAAAAAGCCCAGTCCGAATGGATTGGGCTTTTTCTTTTAGAAAATAAATTTTTATAGGTTGCCTTTAGTTAGTTGTAAGCTGATAGCGACCTGCATAGCGTGAACGGTTCTTTACAACGATTGTAAAGCGTCCTGTCCAACGAGGAACAAAACTGCAGTATGCATTTGAACTGTAAGAAACATCCTGGTCAATAAGATTTCCGTTCTCGTCATAAATGAATAGGTCATAGTCACAGCCATCAAGCGAGCGTACGCTTACTTCGCCGTAAGAGTTTGCATAGAACGAAATTGTGTAGCGGAATGATCTACCGTTTCTGGAAGCACAGTCAACATCATAGTATGGTCCGCTTACAGAACCTCTTGTAGAAGATTTTACAAGTTTCTGAACTGATTCAGCCCATGCCTTCATTGTTTTGTCTTTTCCATAAAGTGCTTTGGCATCATTTAAAAGCTGCTCCACTGTGTATTCAACTGAAGTTGAACTTTCTGCAGTTGCAGATGTTCCCTCTTTCTTGCTAAGGCTGCTTGAACTAGATAGAGGTGCTGTTGGTGTCTGTGCAAGAATTTCTGCTGCCATAATAAGTGCTGAAGCAGAGTCGTTTGCATAACCATATTCCGCAAGGTTGTAAGCGGTTTCCAAAGCTTTCATTTCTTCTGAAACAGGTGCAGATGCCTCAGCCTTTGGTTGATTCTCTGCTGATTGAGCAAAGCCAAAACTCATGCAAGCAAGTGAAAATGCAATTGCCAATGTAAATTTCTTCATAAAGTCCTCATGAAGAATAGTTTGTAAAAGTTTATGAGGTGATTTTTATAAGGTCAATACTCGTTTTTTTTTGTAGTTTTATGACAATGTTGAAAAATGTTGACCGCTGTATTATAATTTTTAGGGAACCTCGAAAAACTTCAGTTTTTCGAGATGCCCTTTAGTGTTAATTAGAGGTTTACTATGAAAGGGAAAAAATTTATTTTTTCGTTCAATGTTTTTATACTTATAATGTCTTGCTTTGTGTTTGCTGAATCCTATGATGAAAAAATTGCTTATGTACAAGATTTGAGCTCAAATTGTACACTTGAATACATTGATAATTTAGAAACTGAATTGACTTCTGTACTTTCTAAAAACGATCCTCGCTTTGCACTTTTAAATTATAGACGTGGTATAATTTATACAGCAAATGCTCAGTATTCAGATGCGGTCGAAGTTCTTCTAAAAGCTGTCCGTATCTATAAACGGGCTGGGAAAGATTATAAAGCATCCCTTGTTGCTTCAGAATTCGGTTTAGCCAATGCTTATTATTACTTGGCTCAATATGATGATTCAATATCTCATTATAAAACAATTTTAGATTTGGTAAGTGACACGGCGGGTAAACATAACTATGATTATGCAATAACTTCCTTAAGCATAGGAAATTGTTATTATGGAAAAGGCGATTATGATAATGCAATTTTATTTTGTTCTGACGCGTCAGACATATTTCTAGACCTTTATGGTTCAGAATCTACGGTGTATGCTTTTTCGCAAAATACATTAGGTTTGTTTTATGATGGTAAAGGAGAATTTGAAATCGCAAAAAAACTTATAAATGAATCTATCTTAATTTATGATAAAAATCTGTCGCAAGCAACAGCATCAAGTTGTATCGTTGCTTACAACAACTTAGCTTTGGTTTACCAGCATACTGGTGAATATGTATCTTCTCTTAAAACTTATGAGCATGCTGCAAAGATTGCAGAAGAATATAAAAGCGATTTAAATATAAATCTGACGCTTGCTATTATTTATTCAAACATAAGTACTATTTGTGATTTGTTGGGGTACTATGAAGATGCTTATGATTACATAATGAAATCTATACAAATAAGAGAAGCGGTTCTTGGAGAAAATGATTATAATACAGCAGTTTCATATTCTAATCTTGCAGGTTGGTTTTACAAGCAAGGTGATTATGCAAATGCAACTCTTTATGGCGAAAAAGCGTTGTCTGCAATAATAGTTTCTCTTGGAAAAGAAAATCCTAATACACTTTCTGTTATGGATAATGTTGCAGTTTTTTACAGAGAAAAAGGTGAATTTGAAACCGCCTTATCTATGCATACAGAAGTTTTAGAAATAAGAAAAAAATTACTTGGCGAAACTCATTACGAAACTGCAAAATCTTATAACTATCTTGGAATGTTATACGACACGCTTGGGGATTTTAAAAACTCTTTAATTTATTTTGCAAAAGCAGTTGATATTTATGAAACTTTGTTTGGTTCTATGCACGAGCAAACCTTATTATTGTATAATAACATAGGTAATGTATATTATAGGACTGGAGATTTTTCGGATGCCATATTATGGCAGTTAAAGGCTTTGTCTTCGGCAGAACATGTGTTTGGAAAAAATCATGTAACCGTTTCTACAATTTGTTCAAACTTATCTCTTTCATATCGTGCTTATGGGGATTACGACAGTGCACAGTCTTATGCTGAACATGCACTTTCCATTCAGTTAGATTTATTTGGCGAAAATCATCCTGATAGCGCAATTCGTTACAATAATCTTGCTTTGGTATATCGCGATAAAAATGATTTAGACCGCGCCCTTGAATGTTTTAACAAGAGCGTAGAAATTTACAATAACTTGTATGTCGATGGATTATGTCCCGAACTTGAAACTATTTATTCAAACCTAAGCGCAATTTATTCAGACAAAGCGCAGTTTGATGAAGCAATAAAATATGGTAAACTTGCCGTTGACTTAGCGGAAGAGTACTATGGCGAATCTAATCCTAAAACATTAGGCACATATATTAATCTGGCGTCAGCATATTGGTATAACGGAGATTTAAACAAAGCACTCAGGTACAATAGAAAAGCAGTATCATCTGCTGAATCTTGTTATGGAATAAATTCAAAAAATCCTAATCTTGCAATGGCATACTATAACTTAGCATTTTCATATCAGGAAAAAGAAAATGTTAGTGAGGCGGCCGCATATTTTAAGAAAGCCTACGCTGTTTGGCGGGAGTCTGCGAATTTTTCAGAAATTTTGGAATGTTTAAACAGAATCCTTACTTATGATGTTTATGATGACAGTTTTATACAAGAGACTCTTGAACTTGCATTCTCTGTTTTGGAACGGAGCAGAGTTGCTGTTTCTTCGTTGAAATCAAAATATATGCAACAGGCCAAACCTATATATTATTTTGGTCTAGAATTTGCTAAAAAAAATAACGATGCCGAATTAGCATTTTGGTGTTCCGAGTCTATTAGAAATCGAAGCTTCTTGGATCAGGTTGGAGTGGATGCTGCATTAAATTTAGATGGGGTTACAGATTTTGAAAAAGAGCAAATTCGTTCGCTTATGACTCAAATTGAGGATAATAGAAAAATTGTTGAAAGACAGTATATTGTTTCAGAAGAAGAACAAAATATGGATGATGCTGTCATTGCAGCCCAAAGACTTAGTGAAGCTGAATATGCTCTTAGCAAAATTGATAATGATATAGGAATGAGGGTACCAAAGTATGCTCAGCTTCGCAATCCTTCACCCATATCCCTTTCTGTTGCTCAAGAGTTCTGTGGAAAAAACAGATGTGTCCTAGAGTATGTAATTGCATCTTCAAAATCTTATTGCATTGTGATTACAGATAAAAAGTCATACATTGTTGAACTTGAT
Source organism: uncultured Treponema sp. (assembly GCA_937894335.1). GTDB lineage: Bacteria > Spirochaetota > Spirochaetia > Treponematales > Treponemataceae > Treponema_D. Next base: position 16,108 of record CALCRU010000042.1, read on the forward strand.
GACACCTATGATTATTCTAGTTCCGTAACAAAACTTCATGATGCTGTTGCGGCAATGAAGCCTGAAAGAAATTTTGAACGCGTTAGAAACGAACTGTATGAAAAACTTGTTGCTCCGTTGAGTTCTTATATAAAAGGTAAAAAGAGTGTGCTTATTGTTCCCGATGCAAATCTTGCACTTTTACCATTTGAAATTTTAAGATCTGACAGTGATTCCAAGATGCTGGGCGAGCAATTCTCTGTAGCTCTTTCCCCATCTGTTTCTGTCAGTTACATTTCTAAGCAGATTAATGTAACAGGTTCTTCAGTCTTTGCTCTTGGTGGTGCCTGGTACGACAGTTCACTTACAGAAGACGAACATAACTATGTGCTTAGTAACGGAGTTCTTGTAACTGGAGAAGCTTATCCAAATATGCGTACAAGATCAGAAAATAAAACAGGATGGAATGATTTACCAGGAACCATGACAGAATTGAGCTTGTTGAAGAATTCCGTGTTTGTCAGACAGGAATTTTTCTCGCTGACTCAAAAGGATGCGACAGAATATAACATAAAAAAATTATCTGAGCAGGGACAACTTGCAAAATTTTCTATAGTACATTTTGCATGCCATGGATATTTTAATCGTCCAAATAATAATCAACCTACGGCAATTCTTCTTTCTGAAGTTTCAACTTCAATAACTGATTCGGATGAAGATGGTTACTTAACTATTCCTGAAGCAACACTTTTAAACTTAAATGCGGATCTTGTATGTCTTTCTGCATGTGAAACAGGTATTGTTGAATCCGATGAATCAGATGATATGAGCGGTCTCTCGCGAGCATTTATGGTTGCAGGTGCGAAACATGTAGCCGTCAGTCTTTGGGAGGCAAGTGATGTTGCAGCGGCTGAATTTATGACAAGAATGTATAAAAATGTTCTTAAAGGTATGGACTATTCAACTGCATATAAAACTGTAAAAGCAGAATTTAGGAGGAATGATGACTGGAGTCATCCTTTCTATTGGGCTTTATATACAATCTATGAATGATTTACTAATTTTCATTCATTAACAGTCTGTATATTTCATTCTCATAAAGAGCCGAGCTTTTTGAAGGAGAAATGTATCTTTGCTTAGTTTGTGTTTGTAATGCTGGCATGTTAATCTCCTTCTGAACTTCAAGCGGAGGTCCCTTCATTACAAGAATCGTGTCTGCACACACGCATGCTTCTCGTGCATTGTGCGTAACAAAAAGCACAGTCCTGTTTTTTTTGCATAAAAGTTTTTCTAAAAGGCAAAGAAGTTTTACTTCCTGTTCTATATCCTGAGACTTAAATGCTTCATCCATAAGAAGAATTGACGCCGGATAAGCAAATGCTCTTGCAAGAGAGACTCTCTGTTTTTCTCCTCCAGAAAGTTCAGACGGAAGTTTTTCTTTGTAAGACACAAGATTTGTTTTTTCTATAATGTCCTCAGCAGTTTTAAAAGCAGTTTTTTTTGTCATAACATTACACAACGGAAGGCATATGTTTTCAAAAACCGTAAGTTGGGGAAAGAGCCGTGGCTCCTGGAAAACATATGAAACTGCCCGTCCGTCCTGCTTTAGTTTTTTTGCAATGGCGTTAAGAAGCGTTGTCTTTCCGCTGCCTGTTTTTGCCATTATTGCCGTGGTAGTTTTTTCTTTTGCTTCAAGAGTAAAGTTTTTTATGATGGGCCTTTCTTCGTAAGAAAAAGAAAGTTCCCTTATGCAAAGTGAGGCGTCTGTGGGAAAGTTTTTATTTTCCTTTGCAAAGTGCCAGCGGTTTATACGGTTTTTGCAAATGTGTTTTTTTAAGAGTGTTACGGTCAGTGTAAAAATCCCTTCGCTTAAAAATCCTGCAATGATTATTGCTGCTGTTACAGCCATGACATATGAAGTTTCCAGATGAACCTGATAGGTATTTAAAAGTGTTCCCAGTCCCTGCTTAGGTAGGGCAAGAACTTCTCCTGCCGCAACAGCCTTCCAGACAAGACCGTAGGAGGCGGAAAGTCCCTCTAAAAAAAATGGCCTTATGTTTGGAATGTATACGAAGCGAATTTTTTGTCTTCTGTCAAGGGAGTAACTGTCTGCGGCTTCCAAAAGTTCTTTTGGCGTCGTGCTTACTCCCTTTTGGGTTGCCCCAGTCATGACGGGAAGCGCCATAAGAAATGCAACAAAAGAAGGAATCTGTTTTGCCTTGAGCCAGAAAAGTGAAATGAGAATTAGGGAAACTACAGGAGTTGCCCTTATGATCCACAGTGGAATGAAAATAAATGTCTTAAAGAAAGAACTTGCACCAGAAGTAAATCCTAAAACGGCACCCACTATGACTGCCAAACTGAATGCGGTTAGGCAGCGCAAAAAAGTTGCCGCAAGGGATGCATAAAACTGCCTGCTTCCAAGACATTTTATAAAGGCAAGGAATACAGACTGAATGTTAGGCAAGATGAGACTGGACGAAATGCACAGGGACATTACCTGCCACACTACTGCAATGAGTAGAACTGATGCTGACAGTGCAAGTATCTTTCTTTTCATTTAAAGTAAAAACCGTCGTCGGGAAGTTTTCCTGCAACTGATTCTGGGGCAAACTGAAGAAAGAGGTTTAGAAGTGCTTCCATGCGCTTTCTTGCGTCAGCCGGCTTTTCGTAGACAAAGGCACAACGGGGAATTGCCTTTTCTGCAACCGCCGCTTTTAGTCCCAGTCCTGCACGCTCTACCGCTTCTCCTGCAAGTTTTGGATTCTTGACAGTCCAGTTAAGGGAACTGCTGTAGGCCGAAAGAAATGCCTTTACAATCTGACGGTTCTGTTCTGCAAAGTTTTTGCGAGCTACAATTACGGTCATGGGAAAGTTTTCCATTCCGCTTATGTTCTTGAATTCTTCCTGCATGTTAAGGGCAACCCTTATGGAAGAGTCTTGCATCTGAGCTACTGTTGCAAACGGTTCGGGCACTACTGCGTAAGAAATTTTTCCGCTGATGAGTGCGGCTGCAAGTTCGTTGTTGGGGATTGAAAAGTCCAGTTCTGCAGAAACATTGTTTTGCGAAAGCACATAGCGTGTAAGATATTCAGGGGTTGCTCCTGCTCCTGCCACGCTAACAGTCTTTCCACTAAGGTCGGACACAGATTTTATGGACGGATCTTTTGTAATAAGTGAAAGCATTCCGTTACCGCAGACTGCAATTACCGTAAGGCTCTGATTGTTTGCATTGTAAAGTTTTGCCGCTACATTTGGTGGAAGAAATGCAATGTCAACTTCGCCGTTTACAAGTTTGGGAACAACAAGATTTGCTCCTGCAAATGTCTGATAGGAAACCTCCGCTCCAGCAAGTGTTTTTGTTTCTTCCATAAGATGTGCGCATGGAATTCCGCTTGGTCCTGTTAGGACTCCTACACTTACCGTTTCATGACTGTCTTTTGCTCCAAATGCAAAAAGAGAAGTTGTTAGCATGCATAAAAATAATGCAGAGAAAATATGTCTTTTCATTTTAAAACCTCTGCACAAAGTCTATCACTTGTAGGAAAAAAAATAAACTGCTTCAATTTGTTTTATGCGGCAGTCTTTGTTCCTATTTTCTTTACAAAGAAATCCATGTTTGTTCCAATGAAGAAGACAACATAACTTGTAATTACTAGAGCAAAGAAAAGGTAAGTCGTAAATTCCAGAGTTCCGTTTACAGCCCTGTTTGAAAGAAGACTGAACACAAAGAGCATTGCAATAATGAGCGCTCCTGCAACAATCCACAGAGGAATTGGTACCTTGTATTTTTTCTGATTGTATTCAGGAACGGTGGCTTTTATTGCATTAATAATTGATTCGCTAGTGACGGGAGTTTTTACCTGCAAAGGTCTTGCGGCCAGCTGTTCTGCTTTTGTAAGAGCCCTTACCTGAGCCCTGCATTTTTTACAGAAGAGAAGATGCATGCTAAGCTTGAAGGGCAAATGTTCACCCTTGTCTAGCGAAAGAAACTGTTCCATGTACTGCTCGCAATTCTGTTTCATATTAGCCTCCTATTTGTCTGTTGCAAAGTCAACAAGTTTGTCTCTAAGAATTTTTTTTGCCCTGAATATGTGGGACTTTATTGTGTTTAGTGGCAGATCCGTTATACGCGCAATTTCTTCGTACTGAGTGTCGTAAAAAAAGTATAAGTCTATGCAGACTGCGTACTTTTGCGGAAGTTCAGCCACGGCCTCCTTTACGGCTTCTCTGGTTGCCCTTTTTATTGCATTTTCTTCGGGATTGTCCGAGGGTGACGGTATGAGCGTTTCATCGGCAATTGTTTCGTATTCTTTTGTTCTGGAAATTGAATTGAGGGCTGTGGTGTAGGCTATTCTTGTGAGCCAGGTTGAAAAAAGGCTTTCTCCCCTAAAGGTGGCAAGGTTTGTGTAAGCCTTGATGAAAACTTCCTGCGTAAAATCTTCCACATCAGTTTCGTTGTGAAAAAATCCCATGCCGAATGCTCTTATGCGCTTCTGATAAATCTGGACGAGTTCTGCAAATGCTTCGTTGCTTCCCGAAAGAGTATGCTTTATAAGTTTGTTGTCACGCTTCTTTATTGAAGCACTGTCACTTTTCGTCATCCTGAGTATTCTTAAAGTTGTTTATCCTGTAGAAAATTAAAAGCGCTGCTCCTATTACCAGAGGAATGAGTCCTCCCAGAAGCATGAAAGAAAATCCTTCCATGAATAAAAACATTGTGGTAAGAACAAGTCCTACGCCCATAAGAACAAGTCCCGTAAGGAGAAAGAAAGGTTTCCAGTTGTAGCTGTGAGCTGTGTATGTTCCTGCCTTGATTTTCTGCTTTGTTTCCCGATGTCTCCACAGCAAAGCAAAAAAAATAATTACTGCTCCAAATACGATTCCTACAATGGGGATTAGGGAAACTATTACCTGTGCCGCTGGCGTAAGTTCTGTTGTATCCATTTTAAACTTCCTCTAGACTATTTCTTGCTGATTAGACACCCTGTAATGCTGTAATGTTGCATTACTCAAAAAACATATAGTCTGAAAAATAAATGTCGGTGATTTCTCCCAGAACAAGTTCCGAATTGATTTTGTCCTTTAGTTCATCTTTTATGACGGTTTCGCCTTTTTGTATAAGTTCCGCTCTTGTATATGAAGAAAAGTATTCCATAAAGATGGATTGAAACTGCCTTGTCTTTTGTACTAGTTCTTCGTAAAGTGCAGTGTCTCCATCAGGGTAAGAGAACCAGGGAATTACGACCATTGTAACTCCGTTGGAATCTTCATCTGCCCGTCTGGTAACTGTACGGATTTCGCCAATGGAATTATAGGCTGCAACCTTTGCATTTTTTTTCTGACTTCTGTTAATGACTTTCTGGGGAGTTGGGTCGCTGTGTCGGTAAGCGGCTCCGTTTTCTTTGCTTTTTGTAACAAGAACAACTGCTGTGCCAAAGAGAATTAGAACTGCTATGGATGCCGCAACTATTGTAAGAATAAAATTTAAGGAAGGCTTTTTTTGTTTCATGCTTTATACTACCTCATAAGAAGCAAGTAAGGCAAGCGTTCTTGAACCGTCTGGGATTCGCGCCGTAAGATGAACTCCGTCGTCAAGCCATTCTTCCTCTAGTATGGTGCCGTTTTTTCGTGTAAGTTCCACAAGGTCTGACCTTTCTGCTGGAACCAAAAGAACATGCTCTGAACCAAGAAGGCGTTCTGTTATGGTTTGCAAAAGTTCTTCAAAGCCTGCTTTTGTTTTTGCACTGATTTTTATTGCGCCAGGGAATGCCGCATCAAGTTGTGCTATTTTAAGTTCCGCCTCTTCTGTCTGTTCTAAAAGCCTGTCTGTCTTGTTGAGTACAATTAGGGAAGGTACTGAATCGGCCCCTATTTCCTTTAAGACATGAAGCACCTGTTCGTATTGGGCCATGCAGTTTTCATCTGAGGCATCAACAACAATCAGCAGGAGTGTTGCTTTTGCAGCCTCGTCCAAAGTTGACTTGAATGCGTTTATGAGCGTGTGGGGTAGGTTTGAAATGAATCCTACCGTGTCTGTAATTAAAACTGAAGAACCTTCTGCAAGGGAAAGTTTTCGTGTAGTGGGGTCTAGAGTTGCAAAAAGTTTGTCTTCTACAAAAACATCTGCACCAGTAAGGGCATTTAAAAGACTTGATTTTCCAGCATTAGTGTATCCCACCAGGGCGCAAGAGGCTGTCTCTGTCCTTTCCCTCTGCTTGCGCTGAGTGTCCCTGTTTGTCTGCACCTGGGAAAGTTCCTTTTTTATCTGGATGATTTTTTCTTCAACCTGTCGCCTGTCAAGTTCAAGCTGGGTTTCGCCTGAACCTTTTGCACCGTAAGAGCCGCCCCTTTGCCGTGCCATGTCTCCGTACATGTGGCTTAGTCTGGGAAGTGAATATGTAAGGCGTGCAAGTTCCACTTGAAGAACCGCTTCTTTTGTCTGGGCGCGCTGGGCAAAAATCCTGAGTATGACTTCGTTCCTGTCAAACACCGGAATGCCGCTTGCTTTTTCCCAGTTGCGCTGCTTGGTAGGGGCTATGTCCCAGTCAAAAATTATGCAGTCGGCAAACACTTCCTTTGCCTTGTCAAGAATTTCGGTAACTTTTCCCTTTCCTATTCCGTATGCTGGAGTGGGTTCTATGCGAGTAAGAATCATGGTTGAAGAGGTTTCCATGCCCAAAGTGTCAATAAGCCCCTTGAGTTCCTTTGGTTCTGTCTTTGAGCCAATGAGCAATGCGCGGACTTTTTTTTCTGCCTCTTCCTGCAATTCAACCATGCAAAAAGTATAGCATTTTTTTATTTAGTGTAAAACAGTTTTTTGTATAGTATAGGGAATCTCTAAAAATTACAATTTTTAGAGATAACTTTGAAAATGCGAGTTTTAAGTCGTG
>CALCRU010000043.1 GCA_937894335.1 uncultured Treponema sp.
GAAAACTCCAAGCGAGGTTGCTGCTTAAACTGTCCTAAAATTTGGGGTCAGTTCATGAATAGCACCAGCACCTCCCCCCAGAAGCTGAGCGCGGATACCAATTCCATCCGCCACACAAAAAGCATAAAAAAAAGGACTGCTCGTTTTGAACAGTCCTTGTTGCGGAGAACCTGACTTGAATAGCACCAGCACCTCCCCCCAGAAGCTGAGCGCGGATACCAATTCCATTCCCCAAACAGATTGAAAAACAAATTACGAAACAGATTCCAAAAAAAAAGACTGTCATAACGACAGTCCTTAAGTTGCGGAGAACCTGACTTGAACAGGCACAGCTTTCGCCACCAGCACCTCAAGCTGGCGTGTCTACCAATTCCACCATCCCCGCAGAATATGCTAGCACTATATACTTTTTACAAAACTGTGTCAAGGGGGTAAGCAGGAGGCTTCTTCGGCACTTGACAACGAATCAAATATCATTCAGACTTTTATACATATGCAGGGTCTTATACTGAACGGAAGCAAAAACATCTTTGAAGTCGAATGCGACGATGACACAGTCCGTTCCTGCTCCATAAAAGGCAAAATCCTCAAAGCTAGCGAAGGCTACTACAATCCCATTGCGCCCGGAGACATTGTAGAACTTGACGATGACACTCTTGAAGACTCAAAGGCACAGATTGTTGATTTAGTTCCCAGAAAAAATGAATTTGTAAGGTGGAACATAAAAAAACGACAGCCCCAACTTCTTGCCGCAAACCTAGACTATCTTCTTATCGTAACAACACCGGACAATCCACCCTTTAGACCTCGCTTCATAGACAGGGCGCTTGCACAAGCCGAGTACGAAGAAATTACTCCAGTAATCGTATGCAACAAGTACGACATTCCGGCCTCTCAGAATGAAGACTTTCAGGCCCGCCTTGCAGAATGGGAACGAATAGGTTACCGAGTGCTTAGAGTTTCTGCAAAAAGCGGAGAAGGCATGATGGAACTTGCTGAACTTCTGGAAGACAAACTGTCGGCCTTAGTTGGTCAGAGCGGTGTGGGCAAAAGCAGCATCATAAATGTTTTGGACAACACTGTAGTTTTAAAGACAGGAAGTCTTTCTCAAAAGTACGGACGGGGAACTCATACCACCACAAAGGGCGCCCTTATGCACATCAATCTGAATGAATCCCTTACAGGAGGAGTTCAAGGCTCAACTGCAGACATAATAGACACCCCTGGCGTAAGAAGATTTCTGCTCCACGACATTTCTGCACAAAACCTTGCCCTCTACTTTAGAGACTTCAAGCCTTATCTTGGAAAGTGCGAGTTTGGAATGAGCTGCTCACACAAAGGCGAAAAAGGATGCGCCATACAAAAAGCAGTAAACGAAGGAAGCATAAGCCCCCTCCGCTACGAAAGTTGGAAAATAATCAGTGATGAAATGGAAAGCGGAAGCTTTGAAGACTAGCGTCTAATCCAGACGGACATTTCCCACATCACTTTCTGCATGAATTCTTTTTGAACCACTAACTGCACCCTGTGAAAAGTTTCTCTTGTAGGATGAGCCAAAGGCGTGAACATTTCCCACATCAGTTAAAAGCGTAACAGTGTAGTCTTCGGCTTTTTCTTCAGAGGGAAGTTCTATCGTAACATTTCCCACATCAGACTTTGCATCACAAGTGTCAAATAAAGTGTTGCGGATTTTTACATTTCCTGTATCACTTTCCACCGTCAGTTTTGTCGCCTTAGAATCTTCCACAATGCAGTTTCCCACATCAGAAGAAACAGAAAATTCTACTGAACTTATTTCTTCAACCCTGCAGTTGCCCACATCGCTAAATACTTTTATTTTTACAAGTTCATAAGGAACTGTTACCTCAACATTGCATTTAACTCCTGTCGAAGTAAATGTCTGCCTAACCTTAGGCTGAGTAATACGAAGCATTCCACCCGACAGACTGTATTCAGGAGTAAACCTTGAATCCGAGCATTCAACAGAAAGGACTGCTGTGTTGCCCCTTTTAACAGTAATGTTTCCTACAGAGAGATCTGTCTCAAGGGTAGAAAAACTTTCATTCAGAATCTGCTCATAGCTGCCTTCACCTTTTTTTACAGTCTTTCCAAACACTCCAAAATGAATGCAAGAACCGAGCACTATGCACACAACAGTAACGGCACACAAAATCACAAGAAATGTTTTCTTCATATAAATCTCCTTACAGAACACAAAGTTCGTTAATCTTTTCCGTAAATGTTTTTGATAAGAGTAGACGCAACCGCAGCAATTGGCCAAATTATCCATGTAAAGTGCCAGTCAAAAGTGAGGAAGCTCCAGATAAGGTAAACGCAAGTGACGGTTGGCCAGAAGACGCTCATAACCGCTTCGGCAGTTTTATTTGTGTAAGACTTTGGCTCACGGTCAGAAGAATATGTTTCCTCAGAATCCGATGAAGTTGCATACAGATTTTTTATGAGCATAGAAACAACTCCGCCTATGACAAAGATAAGCCAGGTGTACTGCCACTTTTTTGTTGCAAAGGAAATGATAAAATAAAGGCAGACAATGCTAGGCCAGAAGATGCTCATGATTACCGCGACAGTTTTGTTCGAGTAAGTTTTGCCTTCATTGTTTGCATAACTTCCGCTGATTGTAGTTACATCATTCAGCATAAGAAGTCTGTTAAAGGATTCTATTTTCTTTGAGGAAGAAACAAGTAGGAAAACTCCCGCTCCTACAAAAACAAAAATTGTTGCCGCACCTAAAGTTGTAAGAAAATCATCGTTGCGCAAATTTAGAGTTCCAATAAAAGAAACTGGAACTACGCACAAAATGCACAGCACGATTCCTATTGTGCGGAAAACATTATGCGTTGGCATGTAGGCCTTTTTCTGGGAAGAAACATATTCTGCACCAGCCATATCGATTGAACACAACTGAGTCTTAAGAAATTTCCATTCGTTCATTCTTGAACCTGAAAGTACAAAGAGGGCGACTCCTGTGGCAATAAAGATAAACAACATGGCAACTCCCACAGCAGAAGCAAGCTGATCTGAAAGATATCCCACTTCAGCAAAAGCACTTAAGGTAATTACTGGAACGCAGCATGTAATGCAGAACAATACCCCCAGCGCAACAGAATGAGCCGAACGGCCAGCATCGCTCAAATAGTCCTTTATCTGCTGAAGAGAAAGAGTCCGTCTTTCTTTTTTTTCTTCGCCAGAATGAACAACTCCACCTATGCCAAGACTGTCTGCAAGTTCTTCAAGGTTTCCAAATTCTGCAATTACAGTTCCCACTGCCTCGTTCTGAGACTTACCCTCTGCAATAAGTTCAGAGTACTTGTCTTCCATCATCTGCAGAAGTTCAGCCTTTGCCTTTTTTACTGCTTCCGTATTTGGCAGCTGTGCAAACATTGATTCAAGATAGCTTCTTATAGCATCCATATATTTCCTCCGTCAAGCAATTTCCTTGGGCACAAAACAGTCAACAACTTCTTTTGTCACCTGCCATTCATCGCACTTTTCTTTGTAATAGGCGCGCCCTGCTTTTGTTATACGGTAGTAGGTACGCTGCCTTCCGTTTTCGGCCATCTTTGAAAAGGAAGATATGTAGCCATTTTTTTCCATTCGGGTAAAGGCGGAATAAAGCGTTGTCTCCTTTATGATATACTTTTCTTCCGTCATTTTTTTTATCCGCTTGGAAACTTCGTAGCCATACGAGTCACCTTCCTTTAAGAGGCTCAGAATCATGGTGTCATTGTAACCGCGAATGACATCAGAACTGATTTCTGCCATAAGTCCTCCTTTAGCAATCCTACGACAGGTAATACTTCGTCTAACAATACTTTGTTAGCCGTTACTATGTCTGTCGTAGTACTACAGACAATATATACCTCTTTCTGGCACTTGTCAAGCAAATTCTTTAACAATTATCCGCATATTGAAAATTCAACATGAATACAGTATTGTAGAGTCATGGACTTTACAGAAATTCTTACAAAACCTTACGCAAAGCCCCTTATGGAAAGGTTTTTGCGCTATGTAAAAACATACACTACATCAGACAGCGACAGGGCAGACGCAGGAGAACAGCCCAGTACCCCTCAGCAGAAAGATCTAGCAGCCCTTCTTGCAAAAGAAATGCAGGCGCTTGGAATTCAGGGCGTTCAGACTACACAGTGGTGCTATGTTTACGGATACATTCCAGCATCAAAAGGATTTGAATCGGTTCCTTCCATTGCACTTCTTGCCCACATGGACACATCGGAAGAAGTAACTGGAAAAGATGTAAAGCCGATTGTTCACGAGCACTACGACGGAAAGCCCATAACACTTCCCTACGGAATTACCCTTGATCCTTCCACAGATAAAGAACTTATGTTTTCTGCTAAGGCAAATGACACAATCATTACCAGTGACGGAACAACTCTTTTAGGGGCAGACGACAAGGCCGGCGTTGCAGAAATAATGACGGCGGTAAGCGAGCTTTTAAGTCATCCAGAAATTTCCCACGGAAAAATAGAAATTATTTTTTCTCCAGACGAGGAAACCGGTCACGGAATGGATCATGTTCCCCTTGAACTTATTTCTTCAAAGCAGGCCTACACTGTAGACGGAGGACACTTTGCAGAACTTGAAACTGAATGCTTTAATGCTTACAGAAGTGACATTACTTTTACAGGAGTTGCAAAACACACAGGAAGCGCACGCCCCGTTATGGTAAACGCAATCTGCATGGCTTCTGCATTTGTTGCTTCCCTACCCCGTCACGAAATGCCCGAAACCACAGACGGCTTTATGGGGTTTTACGCACCCCTTACCATAAAGGGCAGCATGGAAACCGCAACAGTAGGACTACTTCTTAGGGACTTTGACACACAGGGAATGGAAAGACGAAAGGCACTTGTAGAACAGCTTGCACAGGCAACGGCAGCATCTTTTGGCGGAAAGACAAAGGTTGAGCACACCCAGCAGTATGTAAACATGAAGAATGCCCTTGATCAAAATCCCAGTGTCGTACAGAATCTCGTTGAGGCCTACAGGCGCTCTGGCATAACGCCAACCTTTCCTCCAATTAGGGGTGGAACTGACGGCTCACGGCTTACAGAAATGGGAATTCCTACGCCAAACATTTTTACAGGCGGACACAATTTTCATTCACGCTACGAATGGGCAAGTTTTGGAACAATGGTTTACGCAACGCAGGTTCTTATTGAACTTTGCCAAGTGTGGGCCGAACAGAAGAGGTAATTATGTACGAGTATCATATTGAAGGCGGATTCCCTATAAAGGGAACTGTTCAGGCAAGCGGAAACAAAAATGCAGCTCTTCCCTGCATTGCGGCATCCCTTCTCACAGATGAAACCGTAATCCTAAAAAACATTCCCGACATAGAAGACACGGGAGTAATGCTTGAAATTTTAAAAGCCCTTGGTGCGGAAGTAAAAAACACAGCTTCCCACGAGTGGAGCATTACCTGCAGGAACATTGTGAGAAGCGATATTCCTCTTGCGCTTAGCAAAAAAATTAGGGCATCAATTCTGTTTGCAGGTCCACTTGTTGCCCGCACTGGAAAAGCCATAATGCCACCCCCAGGAGGAGATGTAATAGGAAGGCGCAGACTAGACACTCACTTTCTGGCCCTTACAGAACTGGGTGCACGAGTTACCACAGTGGGTAAATTTGAATTTTCGGCAAACAAACTTGTGGGAACAGACATCTTCCTTGACGAAACTTCGGTAACTGCAACCGAAAACGCAATCATGGCGGCGGTTCTGGCAGAAGGCGTAACAGACATTACAAATGCGGCAAGCGAACCCCATGTTCAGGATTTGTGCAACATGCTTAACGCAATGGGTGCAAAAATAAGTGGCGTTGGAAGCAACATACTTCACATAGAAGGCGTTAAAAAACTTGGCGGCACAGAATATGCAATTGGTCCTGACTTTATGGAAATAGGTTCTTTCATAGGACTGGCGGCCGCTACCCACGGTTCCATTTCAATTACAGGCGTAAGAGAAAGGGACATGAGGCCACTGCGCATTTCTTACGGAAAACTTGGAATAAGATGGGAAATTGAGAACGGTACGCTTACTGTAAACGCTCAGCAGGAAATGAAGGTAAACACAGATCTGGGCGGAATGATTCCAAAAATAGATGACTCTCCATGGCCAGGATTTCCGCCGGACTTAACAAGCATTATGACTGTTGTTGCTACTCAGGTTTCGGGGACTGTTCTGATTTTTGAAAAGATGTTTGAAAGCAGAATGTTCTTTGTTGACAAACTGATTAACATGGGCGCATGCATTACCCTGTGTGACCCACACCGAGCCGTCGTAACAGGACCAAGCACCCTGCACGGAGACCACCTTGTTTCTCCAGATGTAAGGGCAGGAATGGCTATGGTAATTGCGGCAATGGCTGCCCACGGCGAAAGCGTCATTAGTAATGTGTACCAGATTGAACGAGGTTACGAGCATTTGGTAGAACGGCTACAGGCTTTAGGCGCACACATTACCAGAGTAGACATTCAGTAAAGAATCTTAACTAGTTTGCCCTGCGTGACAGGAAGACTATTGAAACCACAATGACAAGCACCGTGTAGAAAATGCAGAGCGCAACAAAAGCAAAACCTCCGCAAAGTCCTACCATCAGGTAATTAAAGAGCGTGAACAGATAGTCAAATATGTCTAGGGCAACATAAAGCATTATTGTTATAAGGGGGAACATAAATATCCACCTAAAGCGGAATGCTTCCTTTACATCAGTAATGCGGTAGTTCCATGCAAATGATGCCGCCACGATTACAAGAATCAGAATGTAGAAGGGATATGTAATTCTCTTTACAAAAGATTGATTGTAAACTTCCTTTGAAAAGCCATATTGTTCTGCACGAGGAATAAAACTTCTAAGGGTAAGCAATGACATAAAATCCGCCCCCTGAGAAACTTCTCCTAAAAGGTCAAAGTCATCGTAGTTCATGGGAAGCAGAATGTATGTAGGCTCCTCACTGGATTCAACATAGTCATCAGTTGCAAATTCTTCCGTGTTTCTTATGTTGAATTTTGCCGCAATGTAGGCAGGAATTCCAGACTCGCTGTAGGAATACTCCGGCTTGCTTACAATGCCTTCTGTAACCCTGTCTACAGACTGAAGTTGAACATAGGGAATTGAGCGCCAGTTTTTCTGCACGCCAAGAATTGCTTTTGTTTCTTCGTCAAGAACTGTAACGGGAACAGCCATTACCTTTGCAAAAGGAACAGTAAAGAATCGTACAAATCTTCCCCGTGAGTCATACTGCGCAACATTAAATCCGTCGAGATAGCGTATATAACCGCCAGTTTCTTCCAGCGACACGGCTCCACCAATGCATAGAACAAGTCGGCCTCCGTCTGCATAAGGCAAAGAAAAGTAAATGTCATGCACTGATTCCATAAAGCGAAGGTCTGTTGTTTCGTCTATAAAGAAGTAGTCGCTTTCTACGCGCTCTTTTGAAATGGCAAGATAACGGACTACATCAGGGTCTTCGGCATGTTCGGCAGAAGAGCGGCTTAAGGTTGTAAAAATGTAGTAGGCCTTAAGGTTGTCTCCACTGTTAAGGGCGGCGTAACCTTCTTTCTTTTTTGCAAAGTAATTTTTTTCCGCCTCGTTGTTAAATCCACTGGGATTACTAAGCTGATTCCATGCTTCGTTTGCGGCATCCTGAGCGCGGCTTCTGTTGGTGTCTGTTCCGCTACAAGCCTGAAGTGCAAGGCTAGCCCAGTAGTGGGCGTTAAACCAGTTTCCAGCAGCGGCTTCTGCATCAGACTTGTCCAAAAGTTCCTTTACTGTGTAGACTGAGTCGGCAGTCTTAATGGCGGTAGTAATGTGTTCAAAGGAATCCTGCCCTTGAGAGTTGGAAGCGTTGTCGTGAAGGCGTTCAAGAGTGTCTTCTGTTTCCTTTAGAAGTCTTACGGCAGTCTCGTTACTGGGAGCGGTCTTGTAGGCAAGCTTAGCATACTGCCATGCAAGAAGAGGCTTTCCTTCTAGCTGATATTTTTTTACAAAGAAAAGCTGTTTGGTAAGTTCTTCGGGGGCTTCAGTTACCGTTTTCTGATGCCGATCTACAAGAGAAACAAAAATCTCTTCGCTAAATGTAAGGACGGCGGCAATTATTAGTCCCACAATGAATATGTGCTTAAAGCGAGTAAACATTCCGGGAGAAAATCTTGCGACATTTGCATTTGACCTTACCTTCCACTGGGCAGTGCATCCAGCCATAAATCCCGTAAGAAGAATTGCAGGAAGGAACATAAGGAACCACTGAAGGGCCCTAAAAAATTTGTAGCCGTTTTCCGCACCGGGTAACAGCTGGGGCAAATTGCCGTAGAAAAACGAAAACGCCACACATCCGCCAAAGATGACAGCAGTGTACACGGTAAGAATTGCAATTATCTTTTTCATGCAAAAGCCTCCTCTTCACTTTGATTCAGAAGCTTCTGCCTTTTTTTATTTTTAGCACGGAAGATAATTCCAAGAATCAGCATGAACAGGGCAAAGGCAAGGTTGACCAAAACCTGTAGCGGATTCTGTATGAAGGGAAACTTTGAAAACCAAGAGGCAACAGTTCGGGAGGCAGAGTCAAACACATGACCCATTACAAACAGGGAGTTGCACACAAGGACGGCAACAGTTGCGTAAAGAATTGCATTCATGTTAAGGAGTCGCCATGAAGACAGTTTGCAGAATCCCAAAACTGAACAAAGGGCAATGCCTATTGAAGCGTAAAAGGCCCATGTAAGGTAACCGCCGGAACGGGCACGATAAGCGCCAGCAAGAAGACCCTTGTACCAAGTAAGAACCTGCCTTAACAGAGGCGGCATGGCAACTGTTTCGCCAATAAGGGGATCTGTAAATTCAGAAGAGTCAGAAATGGTGGTGACATTTGAAAAAGTGTATACTGCCTGACGGTCGGGCGTAGTGTCATACAAAAGTCCACGGGCATCGCCTTCTGAAGAAACTTCGGAATAGTAAAAGACAGCGTCATCCTGTTCGCGGAAAAATCCAGAAGAAAGCAGAACCTCTCCCTTTTCTACAACACGGTCAGAAACCTTTGATTCGGTAAGACTAAGCAGGGGTGGCAGAATTACATACCAAGTTACCAGAGAAAGGACAACCATGGTTATGACGGGCAGGACGGTGTTTGTCTGATGTCTGGTAAGGTAAAATGCCATGCACAGGGAGGAAAATCCCAGTACCATGGGCAGGAGGATTCTTACCCCTTCCAGAAAAAGAGCAAAAGAAAATGCCTTAAGAGACTGCCCCGCAACCAAAGTGGTGCAAAGCTTATAACTCATGTAAACGGCAGAAAAAAGTACGGTGCCTGCTATGCAAAAAATGAGGTAACAAAGAATCAGGCGCAAAGACAAGCCCAAAGCCTCTGCATGTGACGGTTTCATAGAACTTAATTTTACCATTAAAGCGGTAAAAAAACAACTGGAAATTTGCACTGGCGGTTCAGCAAGGTTAACAGATGCCAGACTTTTCCACAACTTGCACACAGGAGCGTTTACTGCTATAAAGACAAGTGTCAGCGTAAACCCTTATAATTCAAGACATTACAAAGGTTTGCAATTTTTATCTATACCAATGTATAATTCCTTGTATTATAAAGAAATAAAAAAGTCAATATATTTTTAAAATTTTTTTTTAGAAATTTTCCTAAACAAAAAGAAGGGTTTTTAAATTAAATCTTTAAAAAATTCACTGGAACTCCCACTTTTTCCACAGGTTAGTCACATCCATTCAAAATTGGAGCAAAAAAAAATGCCCGCCGACCTTACAGCCAACGGGCACTCTGTAGCAGGAAGAAAAACTATCCCAGGAAAACCTGACCCTGCTGATTTATTGCAAGAATTGACTTACACTCTGAACAGCGGAAGCGACCGCTCTTTGTTGCCTTAAGACGCTTTGAGCATACTGGGCATGAAAAAACTTTTGGGAAAACGCTTGCTTCTACTGGTGCGCCCTTCTTAAAGAAGTCTATTGATTCCTCAAGGGTGTCCTTAATGTTAAAGAACTGGCTAAATCCAAGAAGCTGGAAAACTTCATGTACCTTGGGCTGAATGCTCATAAGCACAATGTCGCCTCCCTTTGGCTTTACAAGTTTAAGGAAAGATGTAAATGAACCTATACCTGTAGAAGAAACATAGTTAAGGTTTGCACAGTTAAAGACAATGTTGTGGTATCCTGCCGTAACAATAAGGCTTACCTGCTTCTGAAAGTGGATAGAGTTATAAGTGTCAATGTAACCGTTCAGATAAACCAGAATTCCGTTTTCAACACCGGCAAGTTTATCCAACGACATTTTAAGGCTGTCATCTTTTTCGTCATTGAAGCCAGGAACTAAATCGTTGCTACTCATATTCCTCCGTGACTTACATAAGTCCGTTTACCTTTTATTGTACACAAAAGACTTGTGCGTGTCAAATAAAAATCTCCATTTTCTTAAGATTCTACATTTAGGAGCAGTCCGTTCAAAGTTGGGCTTTTTATAAGGCGAAGAGCCTCTTTTGCTACAGTAAGAGCAGGCATGGCCTTTTTTCCCTGGGGAACGGAAGTAACATATCCGGGAAGAATGCCGTTGCAGGTAATGTTGTAGTTTCCATAGCATTCCCCTACGGATTTTACCAGCACAGAAAGACCTGTCTTTGCTCCTGCATAAGCCGCATTTGTCCGACAGACACGAACCGATTCAGTCCTTGTGCCGCCAAAGATAATTATGCGTCCAAACCGCCGCTCCATCATGTGGGGTAATGCCGCACTTAAAAGCATTCCGTTAAGGGCATAGTCGTGCATGGCAACTTTTTCCCAGTCACTAGGAAGAGTTTCGTGCAAGGGCTTTTGTACAAAGGGACCATAACAGAGGCAGAGAATGTCGCAGGAAGAAATATGTTGGTCCAGTTCGGGGCCAAAGGAATTATTTTCTAGCGCCATGGAGATTATGCCGTCTGCAGGAGCGTAAAGGGCATTTTTGTTCTGTCTGGAATTTCCAGTTACGGTAACTGAGCAGCCTTCATCTTTAAGAAGTTGGGCAAGTTCTTTTCCTATTCCGCTAGTTCCGCCAAACACTAGTGCTTTTTTATCTTCCATGTTTGTATTGTAGCCCAAAAAAGGCAAATGGTATACAGTTTTTTCCATGAATCTTGACAACATAGTCATCGTACTGTGCCACCCTGAAGAAAGCCGCAACATAGGAGCAGTTTGCCGCAGCATGGCAAACAACGGAATCCACACGCTAAGGATTGTAGGAAAAAGGGAAGACTACGACGACACCCGGGTACGCATTCTTGCAATACACGCCGCATATATTTGGGAAAAGGCGGAATTTTTTGATTCAATAAGGGCCGCAACCAAAGACTGTACCTGTGCCGCAGGAACCACACGCCGCCGAGGAAAAAAACGCAAGGGAAAACTTTTACTGCCCGAAGAATTTGTTTCGGTAACAGACACAAACAGCGCAAAGGCTGCAATAGTATTTGGAAACGAAAGGACTGGACTTACCGACGATGAACTTCTTGAATGCACTGTAGGCGTAACCATTCCCTCCAGTCAGGAATTTGCTTCGCTAAACTTAAGCCATGCAGTTCATGTAATGTGCTATCACTGCTTTAGAGAAACCCAAAAAGACTTTTCTGGCTACACGCCAATTTCTCTTGAACGGCTAGAAAAAACCGTAAGCGAAATAACAAACAGTCTGGAAAAAATCGGATTCTTTTCGCGCACAGGAAAAACAGATATGTCTCTCTTTTGGAGAAACCTTCTTTCCCGAGCCGCACTAAGCGAAAGTGAAGCAAAGTACATAGAAAAAATCTTTGACAAGGCGGCAGGCCTTTCCCAAAAGTCTAAGCAGTCAGACTAAAAGAAATCAAAATCATCAGCGGTAAGAACTTGGGAGCGGGACAGAGTACATGCTCTTGAAACATAATTGCACAACTGCCTTATGTTACCCGGCCAGGAAAAAACGCTAAGCCTTTCCAGAGCGGAAGAAGAAAGGGACTTGTTAAGACGACGGGCACACTCGCATGCAATCCGAGGAATGTCTTCCTTGTGATCCCTTAGCGGTGGCACTTGAACAGAAAGCACATCTATGCGGTAAAGCAGGTCGAAGCGAAAGAGTCCCCTTTTTGCCCTTTCTGCAAGATCTGCGTTTGTTGCAAAGACAAGGCGGGCGTTAAACGATAGTTCCTTCATACTCCCCACTCTGCGGAATTTTTTTGTTTCGATTACGGTAAGAATTTTAGACTGAATGGCAAGATCTAGTTCTGCAATTTCGTCCAGAAGAAGAGTGCCCTTTTCTGCCTGTTCAAAAAGTCCGGGTGCATCCTGTGCATCGGTAAAAGCGCCCCTTACCGTTCCAAAGAGCTGGCTTTCTGCAAGTGAGCTGGAAAGTTCCGCAACATTCATTGAACAGAAAGGACCGCATTTAAATTCTGACAGTTCGTGAATCTTTCTTGCCGTCACTGATTTTCCACTTCCACTTTCGCCCAAAAGCAAAACAGGCTCTCTGGACTTTGCAATGCATTCAAGCTTTAAATTAAATGCAGTCTCGTCAAAGGTTTTAAGGGAACGCACAGGACTCCTCTTTGGAAGTTCACGGGGAAGACTTTCCCATGACCGCCACACAACATCACGCAAAAGTGAACGGAGTCTTCCGCCCTCAGAAAATACGGTTGCAAAATATGCCTTTGGAAAAATCTCCCTGCCTTTGATCATTCTGTTTTTTCCCTCGCTAAAAATAATCACAAGGGGAATACCAAGTACATTTGTAATGTAGTCGTAAATTTCTACAAGAGACTGTTCGTCGCAAAAACGGTAGTCAACAAGAACGCAGTTGGGAAGTTTTGTCATGTTTAAAAGGTGGGCATACACTTGGGTTAAATCGGCATCAAAATCAAATTCACCAGACAGTTCCAGTAGGCACCACCTTGCAAGAAGGGGATTTTCTGAGAGTAGGAAAACTTCTCCTTTGGACATTTATTAAATAAAGTCAGTCAGCATTCTTCCGCTTGAACAGACGATACCAGACAAGACTCAGTATATAATATATGTATGGAAAAAGTAAGAAGACTTTAAGCGGATTGTGTATAATTTCACTCCAAATTTCCAGTCCCCTGTCAAAAGTTTTTTCCTTTACGCGCTTTATTCGCTCGCTGAAAATTCCAATGCAGTCTCGGTAATACAGAAAGATGCTTGAAGAAAATCTGTTACGCCTTAGATATGACCAGCAGTCCTTTTCCCTTAAGCCCTCGCTTACCAAAACAAGAGAAGGAGACGCCTTAAAAATTGCCTGAACAATATCGTCTTCAACAGTCTTTGGATAGTAGCCTACATAGCGGCCCACAATCTGCAGGGAAGGAAAGGTTGCTCTTACATTTTTTTCGGCAGCCATAAGAGACTTTTTTCTTCCGCCAAAAAGATAGAGTGACTTGTAGTGATTTTCCAGAACAGAAAGAATTGAAATTACAGCGGTAAACTGATTATACCTTACGGGAACATTCTTCTTTAAAAATCTTGCACCCCGTAAGATGCTCTTTGAAACAGGAAGAACCAAATCTGCATCGCGGACACACTGGGCGTAATCGTTCTTGCGACGAGCCTTAAGCAAATCCCACACAGAAAGAAAAACAATCTGCTTGGTACCAGGTTTTGCAAGCAGTTCCAGAATTTCCGTCTCCACATCCTGTGGCTGAAGAATGTCTACGGGAACTCCAAGCAATTCTATTCTTTCTACTGCCATATCTTCTTCTCCATTAGCGCTGTCTGAACCGCCGCCATACCGTACAGGGCAGCAGTCTCGCATCGTAATATATTTGTTGCAAAATGCACGCCTGTAAAGCCGCCTTTGCATAAGGACCTGTATTCATCTGGCGAAATACCGCCTTCCGCTCCCACAGCAAGAGCACAAAGAAGACAGTTTTCACTGTTCCTTAAAGCCTCGTGAAGGGGAACCGTGGATTCATTCCGTTCGTAAAGACAGACCGCACTAGCAGAAGCTCCATGTGCTTTAACTGCACTGCATTCCGTCTGCCACAGAGAAAGCGCCTCTTCCAAAGAGAGGCATTTTTCTACGGAAGTGTTAACAGGAGAACCGCTCTGCTCACGGGCCTCAAGAATAATCCGCTCCCAACGGTCAGACTTTTTTTTCAAAGATTCCAGAGATCCCTTCTGACAAAATTCTCCTGCAATGGGAATTATTTTTTCCACACCGCATTCCGTAGCCTGACGCACAATAAGTTCCATCTTTGCAGGTTTGGGCGCAAACTGAAAAAGCCACAGTCTTACCTTTGGCGCTTGGGCAAGAGGTATTTCTACTGCAGAAGCACCAGTCTTTTGAAGAACCAACTTGTCGTTTTCTACCCGACACACAGTCATTGCAACAAGAGAACCGTCTGCAAGCCGCACATTTACCATGTCGCCAGCACTGGCCCTAAGCACTGATTTAAGGTGAAAAAACTGTCTGCCTTCTATGCAGAGCATTCCCTCCCCATCGGGCATTTTTTCGCTTACAAGTTGCCTCATGCATCTACCGGAACTTTTGCCGCCTCTTCTTCCTCAAGTTGCTTTAGGGTTTTTGTTGTCTTTAAAAGTTCAAAAACATCTTCTTCCCTAAGGATTTTGAGGGCTTCGTTCAGCTGAACATCATAGTCCAAATCGTAAGTGGAATATCCGTGGCGGCGCTCAACCTGATTTCTAACAAGTTTGCGAAGTACGCGCAGATCCAGATTGTATGTCTTTTTAAGTTCCACTGCGTAAGAGGTAATGTCTGCTTCCGTCATATTTTCATGGTCATCAACATAGCGGTAAATTGTGTCATCATCCAGAAGCTGCTGATATGTTTCTATTTCTTCTGGAGTAAAGTCTGCAAATGCAACTTCCCTGTCAGGAAGAATTCCTATCTTGTCAATGTTTGTGTCACTGGGGGAATAGTAGCGCGCAATGGTCAGTTTGAATCCGTCATCGTCTCCAAGCTGAACCGGATACTGAACGCTTCCCTTACCGTATGTTCGTGTTCCTACAACATAGGCTCGGTGATAGTCCTTTAGTGCGCCGGTAAGAATTTCACTTGCGCTTGCAGTGTTTGCGTTTACAAGAACCACAATGGGAATTGTCTTTGCAACAGTTGTCTTTGAACCTGATGCACGATATGTGGAATTTTCGTAACGAAGTCTGCTCTTTGTAGAAACAATAGTTCCTGAGTCAATGAACTTGTCTGCAATGTCAACGGCACTGCTTAAAAGACCGCCACCGTTATCGCGCAAGTCAATGATGAGTCCCGTATAGTTCTTTTTCTTAAACGAGTCAATTGCTTCCTGAACATGGGTTGCAGTTTCTGTAGAAAAGCCAGAAATGTCAATGTAGCCCACAGTTCCAATCATGTCGTAGTTTACGGTTACATTTTCAATTATAGCCCTTACCAGAGTGCGTTCAAATATGTCTGTCTTTCCCCGGCGAACTGTTACCGTTACAGAAGTACCAACTTCGCCCCTAAGCATTCCCAAAACTTCGTTCATGGTAAGGGGTGCAGTATCTTGACCGTTTATTGCAATGATTTTGTCTCCGGCCCTTATTCCTGCATTGTATCCGGGAGAATTTTCTATGGGCTTTACAACTTCCACATAGGCCGGCTTTTCTTCGGTACCGCTTACAGCCTTTGTTATGGAAAGTCCTACGCCACCAAAGGCACCCTGAGAAATGTCTGTAATTTCGCGCCAGGCGTCCTTGTCAAGATATGTGGTGTGTTTGTCGTCCAGACTGTCCAACATGCCCCTTACAGCACCTTCATACACCTTTTCCAAATCTACATCGTCAACATACTGATACTGAATGTATTGGAAGACGCGGTTAATAAGTTCAAGGTAGCGCTTCTGACTCTTGTAGTCTGCGGAACCTGTATTTGTCTGAGACTGAGCAAAGCACTGGGATGCACCAATGGCAAGCACTAGCAGAATGCAAAAATGCGTAAAAACCTTTTTTAAACCCGAAACCGAAAAGTACTTCATGGAAAGCATTTTACTATTTTTCCGTGTCGGATTTCAAGCCATAGAAGGAGAAGCCTGTGTGCAGGAGAGGAGAACATAAAGTGCTGTTCTCCAGCATATAGGCCCACTGATTGACAAACCTACAGCATTTTTATACCATAAAACAAAGGAAAGGGGATTTTTAGTGCTACAGTTAGCAGTTACCAATTTTAGTGCAAATACATACCTCACCATCGAAGGAAATTCCGATGCAGACCGTTTCTTCATTATTCAGAAGGGGCAGGTTATGTGTCAGCAGGCAAGCGATCCTTCAAACACCACAAAACTTGGACCGGGAGACTTTATTGGTGTTGTTCCCTGCATGTCAGGACACAGTCAGATAGAAAGTGCAATTGCCGCAACAGATGGTTCTGCAATAGCAGTAAGGCGCGACCAGTACCCTGAGCTTATCATGCGAAACACCCCTGTCGCCATAAAAATCATCCGCACATTTGCAAACAACATGCGCAATGTTAACGAGGAACTTTCTCGCATTACACTGGGCCGCTCCATAGTTGACACAGCAGAAAATATAATCGGCGTGGCAGAATACTACGACAACGCAGGACTTACAGACATAGCCGCATACGCCTACTATCAGTATTTAAAGGAATGCCCCAACGGTGCCGGCATAAACAAGGCCAAGCAGCGTTTTGTTGCCCTTAAGCCTAGGTCAAAAGCGGTCTACTACGAACCCAGCAACGATTTAATCCGTTCTTATCCAAAGGACACAATGATAATGGCAGAGCACCAGCGCGGTCAGGACATGTTCATCATACAGGAAGGAGTCGTCCGCATTACAAAAGTTGTAGACGGCTCAGAAGTAATTCTTGCCATGCTGCAGAAGGGAGACATGTTCGGAGAAATGGCCCTTCTTGAGGACAAGCCCCGTTCCGCCTCGGCAATAGCCCACGAAGACTGCCGCCTAATGACCGTAAATCATGCAAACTTTAACCAAATGGTTTCCACCCAGCCCCAAATGATTTTCCGCCTAACTACGACACTGGCAGAAAGGCTCTGGTCCATGAACAGGCAGCTTATAAACACAAGAATTTCTGACCCTGTAGAAAAACTGATTGACATGCTGGCCCTTCAACTTGAAAAACAAAAGAAGGACTTCCCCAAAGGCACACCCTACCAGACAGACTTGGGAACAAGAGACCTTGTAAAGATGTGCAGCATACCAGAATACCAGCAGCCGGCGGCAATGACAAAATTTGAATCCGACATTCGCATAAGAATCTTCGGAGGAAAAATAATAGTCCGCGATGTGCCCGACCTTATAGAACAGGCGGCATTTTACCGCAAGCGCATGGAAAAGCAGGCAAAAAAATGAAAAGAAGCGTAGCACTGTTGGCAGTCTTTGCACTACTCATTTTTGCATACATTCCTCTTTATGCTTCAGAACCGCTTCCCAACGGATACGGCGGAATAGAACTGGGAATGACCATTGACGAAGTAAAGGAAATCCTTAAAAAAAATCCCCAGTTCGGCTACAGAGGAGAAAGGGATGTTTCACTTTTGCCCGGAGAAAACCGTGTTCTTATAGAAACCGACTCTTCACTGGCTTCACCCTACTCTTTTCTTACCCAGTGCTGGTTTCAGTTTTATGACGGAAAGCTTTACATCATTACAATAAATTTAAATCAGACAAAGATGGACCACTACTCAGTGTTCAGTACGCTATGCTCAAAGTACGGAAATCCCGGCGCCCTTAATCCTTCAAAGTCAGAATGGAAAAATGATTCCGTGCTGATGGTACTGGAGCGTCCTCTTACCCTTAAGTACACAGACCGCAAAGTGTTTGACCAGCTTCAGCAGCAGGCACTAGCCCGAGAAAGCGCCGCAGAACTTACCAGAGAACAGTTTCTGGAGGGACTGTAATGCATTCTGTCTGCAAAAGAATTTTCTTCATTTCCCTACTTGTTTTTTTTGCATCAGTAACGGCTTCTTGCGACACACGAAAATACAAGCTACCTGTTGAACCCCTTACCATAACAAAGCAGGACGGAACCACAGTTACCGTAAGTGCAGAACTTGCAGTCAAGGAAGAAGAACGCTCCTACGGATTTATGAACCGCAAAAATATACCAGACGGAACAGGAATGCTCTTTGTATTTGAAGCGGACCAAATCTTAAGCTTTTGGATGAAGGATACGCCACACCCTCTTTCCATAGCCTACATAGACTCAAGGGGAATCATTACAGACATATTTGACATGACGCCCTACTCTCTTTCAAGCATAAAAAGTTCTCGCTCGGTAAGGTTTGCACTGGAAGTTCCCCAGGGATGGTTTAAAGAAAACGGAATTACAAAGGGAGACTCTGTAACTTTGGAAAGCGGATCTTCCCTAATGATTTTGGTGCGGCAGTAACAAAAAAATCTACATAAGAAAGCGACAGTTCATAAGCCCCTTTCCTTTTACTTCAACCTGAAGGGCCTCCGAATAAGAAAAAGAATCTTTTGTCTGATTATAAGTTTCTTCCGACACATGAATTTTCATAGGCTCACCAGTACTTTCCATACGGCTTGCAACATTTACAGTGTCACCCCAAATGTCATAGATAAATTTTGTCTTTCCTATAACTCCTGCAACAAGGGCGCCAGTATTTATTCCTATGCGGATTTTTACCTTGCACTTGTAAGCCTTGTTAAAAGACTCCACATCTTGTAAAAGCCCCTTTGCAAAGCGGCATATTTTTTTTGCTCCGTCGTTTTCAGAAAGTTCGTTAAGTCCGCATGCCGCCATGTAAGCGTCGCCTATGGTCTTGATTTTTTCTATACCTTCCCTTTCAGCACGCTGGTCAAAGAGTGTGGTCATTTTGTTAAGCATTAAGACAGTCTGTTCTGCCGTCATTTTGCTACTCATCCGAGTAAAGCCTACAATGTCCGTAAACAAAACCGTTGCATTGGGATACCTTTTAGAAATTGTCTTACCGGGATGTTCCGCAAGTTCCATCGCTATTTCTTTGGGCAGAATGTTAAGCAGAAGGTTTTCGGCCTTTTTGTTTGCAATGCGAAGTTCCCTTGTGCGCTCGTCTACGGTCTGTTCAAGTTCCTTCTGGTAACGTTCAAGAAGTTCTATTTCAAGTTTGTGGGCCTTTTCTACAGCAACATTTGAATCCTGAATTGTAAAAATAAAGAGGACTATTACCATGCCAACCGTGGTCATGTCTGCAAGATAGAGTCCCTGAAAGTTAAACTGAATTATAGTTGCCACAATAGGGGCCAGCGTAAAGGAAAAAATCAGTATTAAAATCCGCCGGTCAATTTTTTTAATTCCCATAAAAATGCAAACAAGCTGAATCAACAGAATGAGCAGGGGGAATGCATACGAAACAACTCTTCCTCTGGTGCGCATGTAAAAATTGTTTTCGTCAAACTGATAGTAGTATCCCGTAAAGTGGGCTACAATCAGAACGACAAGTCCAAGGGTAAAAACAATTTCCACAACCCGAAGCAGAGTGTTGGGCTTTTCTTTTTTTTCTTTGTAAAGACTTACCAAATAAAGGTTGTATGAATCCAAAACAAGCAGGGTAAAAAGACAGTAACTAAATTTTGAAATGCGGACACACCACCAGCCCATGGAAGAAGGATTCCCGTTGTAGGACAAAAAGAGCATGTTGGAAATAAGAAGCAGGGCCGAACTTAATTCCAAACATATCATTGCGGATTTTTTTAATTTAGAAATGTTTTTTGAATAGGCGGTTAGAAGTGCAATTACCCAGCAAATTCCCTGAAGCACAAGCATTATTTGAAACTGGTATTTTAGCAAAAACTCCATCCATCCACCTTATGTTGTCTACATTCTACAGTTGCGCCACCTGACTTTGTGCCAGCCTGTCATTGGGGTCAATTTCAAGAACAGTCTCAAAGTATTTTTTTGCCTCATCCCTCTTACCCCTTTTTAGGGCAAGGAATCCCAGGTTGCTGATTATTTTTGTATTGTCCGCATCCATGTTAAGGGCATCTATAAGGCTGTCCTCCGCTCCCTCAAAGTCGCCAGTTTCCATTTGACAGATTGCAAGTTCGTTCAAAGTGTCGGGGCTTTCGTCTCCACCTTCGCACTCACGGGCATGTAAGAAAGCCTGCATTGCATCTTCGTAACGCTCAAGACGACGAAGTCCCCATCCCAAAAGGAACCACGCATTCCATACAGCAGGATTTGACTGAAGAAATTTTCTTATTGCCTCAAGGCCCTTTTCTTCCTGCCCCGAAACAATGTAATCGTAGGCCGCATGAAACTGTTCGTCTTCAAGATTACGTGACTTAATTTTGTCTATCATTTCCTGAGCACGCTCTTTTTTGTAAAGTCCGTTTTCGCCCAGTTCCTTGTCATCAAAGTCTGCTGTAAGGGCAAGATAGCTTTCAAAGCATCCCTTTGCGCCGCTAAAATTGCGCCTCTTAAAATGAAAGAATGCTGCGTTAAAAAATGCATCAGGAATTTCTGGGTCAGCATTCATTGCTTCGGTGTAGTAGTTTAAGGCAAGAGCATCGTAAGCGTCGGCATCTTCGTGCAAATCATTCCGCCGATAAGAGTCTGCCCTTTGGTCAAAGTAAAGAGCCATGTTAAGGGTAATGGCCATATCCTTAGGATCAAGTCCGTGAAGAGCTGTCCAAATTTCTTCCGCTAGATCCCAGTCTTCATTCTTGGTCTTAAGAATTGCCGCTTCTGCAAGTTCCTTTTTTATGTTGGGCCTAGCTTCTAGCATAATCCGCCGGTAATAGTCGGCATGTTCGTTGTTTTTGTCGTAGGCCAAGACCGTAAGAATTCCAGAAAGAATTTGTTCCTGAGTAAGATCTGCAATGTTAAAAGAAGAAGCGTCATCATCAGGCTTTTTCTGAACAGGAAGAGGAATGCTGGGGTCTATGTTCATTGCGTGATTAGAAAGATTTATATCTTCTGGTAAAGAGACAAAGAAAACTGAATCAAGGGGATTAGACTGTGCCATACGCTACGCCTGAGGAGCCGAAACTGCCGGAGGGGGATTTCCTTCCGCACTCTGAATGCCGCCACCGTTCATTGCCTTTAGGCTTGCCGCAGCCTGTGCAAGCTGCTCTGGAGACATTCCCTGCTGAGTAACTTTATCCATTTGAATTTTGCGTGTCGTGTTAAGGTAATTGTTGATGTGAATCTTGTAGGAAACAGGAACCATCTGTTCTGCAAAGGCAATGTTTGCGCTTACCACATCCTTTCTGCCTTCTATGTGTGCAGCCGACATTATTTTTCCGCCAAGCTGAATTGTTTCCTGAGGTTCTTCAAAATCAACCTTGAGAATTACATCCTTGTTTACAAGAAAGTTCTGAAGTCCCATAAGAACCACACTTGCGCCACCAAAACTTAAATTGCGAAGGACACAGTGACGGGGAACATTCTGAACTATTACAATAGTTTCTGCTTTGGGAATTCCCAACTTTCGCATGGAATCCTGATTGATTGCAATGCGCTCTTCCTTTCTGCGGACTGCATTTATGTTTGCGTCAAGAAGATGTCCCAGTTTTTCTATAAAATCTTCCGGGGGACGCTGGGTAAAATCAATGGAAACCACGGCAAGGTCTCCGTTACCAGCATAGGGCTTTACTTCTGAAACTTTTCCTGCAATAAAAAAGTTCATGTACTGACCGTTGGGCTCAAAAAAACAGAAGCGAACATTAGCAAGAGGATTGCCTTTTGCAGAAAGTTCCTTATATGCGCTACCTTTTGTTCCTACTATGACCTTTGCCTGGGTAAAAGAAGTTGAATTTATGATGCATGGCCACTGTCCGCCGTTACACTTAACATAAATCTGACGCGGATCCATTGCCAAAGTACGAATTATGTCTTTTGTAAAAGTAACTTCGGTGTTACGGTATTCTTCGTAATACTGAGCAATCTGCTGACTGGTTATCATTGCCATATGCAAGATAGTAACATATCGATTGAATTATTTCAATAGATGGGGTAAACTCATTTTTCATGCGGAACTACACTCATATTTTCTTTGATTTTGACGGAACGCTTTTTGACACTTCTGAAGGCGTATACAAGTCATTTGACTATGTAGCTGATTTTTACGGCATTAAGATAGAAGATAAATCAGTTTACAGCACTATGATTGGGCCTCCACTTTTAGAAAGTTTTTCCAGAGTCTTCGGATTTTCGGGCGACAAGCTTACAGAGGCCATGGCAAAGTACAGGGAATACTACACGGCAAGAGGAATGTATGAATGCAGGCTTTACGACGGCCTTACAAAACTGATTCAGGCACTACGGGATGCAGGCAGGAAGATTTTTGTAGCCACTAGCAAGCCAGAAGTGTACGCTAGAGCAATTCTAGAAAAGAAGGGAATACTGAACCTGTTTGATTTCGTAGGCGGAAGCGATTTGGAAGAAGCAGTTAGAGTAAACAAGGTTGACATAATCAATTATGTTCTTGACACCCAAGGCATTACCGACAGGGCAAGCTGCCTTATGATAGGCGACACCCACTTTGACATTCAGGGTGCATGCAGAGCCGGTCTAGACTCGCTGGGCATTCTGTGGGGCTTTGGCAAAAGGGAAGCACTAGAATCCGCCGGTGCAACATACATAGCAGAAAATCCCCAGTCAGTGCAGGAACTCCTGCTCTCCTAAGTAAGGCTGGGCTGTTTGCATACAAAATGTGCAGTCTGCCAAGAGGGACCATGTTTGCATACAGAGTGTGCAGTTTGCTAAGGGCGCGCGCTGTTGGCATACCGCATGCGCAATCTGCTAAGGGCGCATAACAGAGTGCGTAGGGGGAAGCGGGACACAAAAGCCGCTTTGCGCGTGCGAGCAGAGCGAGTCTAATACCAAATACGCGCAACCGTGGCTTTAGGGGCACGATTCCACCGTAAGCACCCTGTTCCGTGTTTGCATACAGAATGTGCAGTTTGCATACGCGCCCCAGCATTTACACAAGTACAGTTTTCCTGTATCATACCCCTATGAAAGAACTCGAACTTAAATACGGATGCAACCCTAACCAGAAGCCGGCAAGGGTTTTTATGGAAGAGGGAGACTTACCCGTTACAGTGCTTAACGGTAAGCCCGGATTCATCAACCTGCTAGACGCCCTAAACGGATGGCAGCTTGTAAAGGAACTCAAAGAGGCTACAGGACTTCCTGCCGCAACAAGTTTCAAGCATGTTTCTCCTGCAGGAGCTGCAATAGGACGCCCACTTTCAGACACACTCAAAAAAATCTACTACACTGATGATGTGGAACTCACTCCTCTAGCATGCGCCTACGCAAGGGCAAGAGGTGCAGACCGAATGTCAAGTTTTGGAGACTTCATAGCCCTTAGCGACAAATGCGACAAGTCAACCGCACTCCTCATCAAAAAGGAAGTAAGCGACGGAATCATTGCACCAGATTACGATGCAGACGCCCTGGAAATTCTTAAGGCAAAGAAAAAAGGCGGCTACTGTGTCCTTAAAATTGATCCTTCATACATTCCGGCCCAGCTAGAAAAAAAGCAGGTGTTCGGAGTTACATTTGAACAGGGACACAACTTCATAAAGCTTGATGACGAATGCCTTAAAAACATCGTTACAGAAAACAAAACTCTTACAAAGGAAGACAGGGACAACCTTCTTATTTCCCTCATCATACTTAAGTACACCCAGTCAAACAGCGTGTGCTATGTAAAGGACGGTCAAGCAATTGGAATAGGAGCCGGTCAGCAGAGCCGCATTCACTGCACAAGACTTGCAGGCGACAAGGCGGACAAGTGGTGGCTAAGACAAAGCCCTCAGGTTTTGAACCTTCAGTTTAAGGACGACATTAAACGGGCAGACCGCGACAATACCATTGATGTGTTTACCAGCGACGACTACGATGATGTTCTTGCGGAAGGAGAATGGCAGAAGTGGTTCAAGTCAAAACCAGCACCCTTTACCCGTGAAGAACGCAAGGCTTGGATTGCAAAGAACACAGATGTTGCAGTAGGAAGCGATGCCTTCTTCCCCTTTGGAGACAACATTGAACGAGCCCACCGCTCAGGAGCAAAAGTAATTGCAGAACCAGGCGGCTCAATCCGTGACGACAATGTAATAGAAACTTGCAACAAGTACGGAATTACAATGGCCTTTACAGGAGTAAGACTCTTCCATCACTAGACCGTCAGGTTTTCCATTTGCAGGCGGCAAAA
The DNA here is from genome assembly GCA_937894335.1 of uncultured Treponema sp. GTDB lineage: Bacteria > Spirochaetota > Spirochaetia > Treponematales > Treponemataceae > Treponema_D. Next base: position 24,198 of record CALCRU010000043.1, read on the forward strand.
ACAAAAAAGGGCATCTCTAAAACAGAGGTGCCCTTGCTCTTTTAAATAAACAAACTAAAACTTACGAAACCTTAAATGCACTTACCGCTTCAGAAAGAACCTTAACAGACTTCTGCGCCTTGTCAGAAATTTCCGTCATGCTCTGGGAAGTTGCAGAAAGGGCATTAGAGGCAGAACCGCAGGACTGAATGCCTGAATCAACTTCGGCCTGCATAGAAGTAAGAGTTCTACAGTTTTCCGCAACCTGACCCGTTCCCGAAGTAATAACCTGAGAGCTTTCCTTAACTGTGGAACAACTGTTCTTAATGTCGGTAAGAGAAGCAAGAATTTCTTCGGCCCTTGAGCCCTGTTCAGAAACAGTCTGAGAAAGTCCGTTCATTGTAGTTTCAAAGTTTTTAATTTCTGCAATGGTTTCCTCAAATGATTTTTCCACATCAAGTGAAGATTCAGAAATATCGTTAATTCTTGACTGAATTGACCTAAGGGATGCACTAGAGTCTTTGGCCTGCTTACTTGTTGTTTCTGCCAACTTTCTGATTTCGTCCGCAACAACGGCAAAACCTGCACCCGCTTCTCCTGCATGGGCAGCCTCAATTGCAGCGTTCATAGCAAGAAGGTTTGTCTGACTTGCAACAGAAGAAATGACGGTATTCATTTCCAAAAGCGCACCTGACTCCGCCTGAACTTCCTGAATCTGCTCTACGGATTTTTTAAGAGCCTTTGTATTTTCCGCAGAAGAGGCAACAATGCTTCCAACTTTCACAGACATAGCTTCGGTAGTTTTTGTAATGCCAAAGAAGTTGTTCATCATGTCTTCAATATGACCAGAAGAAGAAATAATCAGATTGTTCTGTGTTTCAATTTCTGAGTCAAGAACTTTTGTATTTTGAGCAACCTGATTTACCGCTTCGTTAACAGAAGAAATTGCATTACTCTGTCGTTCGATTGTAGAGTTCATTCCGTTAATTGCGATTTCAGTTGTAGAAACAGAAGAATTAATTTCTTGAGAATTTTCTGCAAGCTGATTTGAAACATCCTGAATAGATGCAGAAGATTCCCTTATTGTGCCAACAAGATTTCCAACACTCTTCGAGAAGGCATTGAATCCCTTTGCAAGCTGAGAGGCTTCCTTTGTAACATAGTCTGGATACACTCTTGTAAAGTCACCCTTTTCAATATACTCGCATCCTTCAACAAGGTCTTTAAAGTTGTTGGACACGCGCTTTGAAATAAAGATGTCAAACAGGATAAGCAGTATTACTATTACGGCAAGACCAAGGAATGTGTAGCGAACAAGTTTCATGTACTGGGCAGAGAAGTCTGACTCAGGACCTTCTACTACAATAAACCAGTCCGTTCCGTCAATGGCACGAACACCGTAGTACTTTCCACTTTCGGTAAATGACTTTGCAATGCCGTCCAGATAAGCCTGCTTGGAATAAGACTTAAATGTTATCGAGTCCAGATAATTTTTTTCCATGATTTTTGAAAAGTCATCATTGGTTATGAAAAGTCCTTCCTTATTGACTATGTAGACCTTTCCGTTTTGCGAAACATTAATATCCTTTACAGCCTCAGAAAGAGCGTCCAAAACAATGTCTGCTGCAGAAATGCCAATAAGGTTTCCGTTTGCATCAAGAACGCGGTAACTTAGCGTAACAATTATTTTTCCTGTATTTACATCGGTAAAGGGTTCGGTGTAGCAAATCTCGTTGCGGTTATTTACTGCATTTTTATGCCATGCCCGCGACTGCATGTCAAAGTCGGAAGGCGCTTCCCATCCGGTATGAGAAATTAAAGTGCCGCCTTCCCAAATCTGTTCGTAGGTTGCATAGTAAAGCAGAGTTTCTTCCATCATGTTTTTTCCCATGCTTTCTATAACGGAGCGCATCTGGCTTCTGTTTTCCAAAGAGGGAATTACATTTGAAAGGTCCACGACAAGATCTTCATATTCGCCCAAGATATCGGAAACTTCCTTGTTAAGAGTTTCCATGGACTGGCTTACAGAACTTACCGTAGATGATTTTATTATGTTGTTCATTACATACATTTGGGAAAAAACCAGAAAGATTACAGAAATAAAGACTGAACCAATCATGCCAATCAAAACTTCTGCTATAAGCGAAAGATGTCGTTTCATTTGAGTACCTTCTTATATAAAATTTATGATAAAGTTCTGTTTTTTTTCTCGCGCTTCCACTGCACGAACATTAAAATCAATCCGCCTATAATCATAAGGAAGCAGAGAATTTGCCCCGTACTTATATTTAGGAGGGATGAATTTGTATACAGTATTTCGCTGCCGTTTGCACTGATTCTGTAACCCAAATCTGCATCAGGCTCACGGAAGTATTCTATTACAAAGCGCACTAGTCCGTAACCGATTGTGTAGCATGCCGACAAAAATCCGTCGAAAGGCTTTTTCTTTCTAAGAAACCAGAGAAGGCACCACAGTCCCACGCCTTCAAACAAGGCTTCGTAAAGCTGACTGGGATGTCTGGGAAGGTTAACAAGGCGCTGACCTTCGGCAACAGTCATTCCGCACTTTGCCATAAAGTCCTGTACCCAGTCCAAACTTACGGAAACACTTTCTGCTGCCGCTCGTGGAAAGACCATTCCCCAAGGCATTGTTGTAATGCGTCCGTAAAGTTCACCGTTCATAAAGTTTCCTATGCGACCAAAGGTGTAGCCCAACGGAATTGCGACACACATTGCGTCTATCCACTTCCAGGTCTTTCTCTTGTGCTTTTTGCACCAGAGTAGCATTCCAATAAGTCCGCCTATAAATCCGCCGTGATAGCTCATTCCTGCCAAACCGGTAAACTGTTTTGTAGTCGTGTCAAAGGGCCAAAAAATAAGCCATGGATGAGTCCAGTAATTTACTTCGGTGTCGTAAACAAGACAGGAAAAAATTCTTGCGCCTAAAATAAGTGCAATGATTCCCCACCATATAAAACTAAAGATGTCGTCTTCTGTTGCAATGTAGTTTTCTTCATTAAGGGCGCCTTCCTTTAGTTCTCTGCGCAAAATGCAGAAGGCTGTTACAAAGGCAACCACATACATTAGTCCGTACCACTTTAATAGATTGAGTACAGGGACTGTGGGAAAAAGCGAAGGACTTATCCACTTGGGATATTCAACATACAAAAGCGAATTCATTTTATTCTCACACTTTAAAGCCTTGTTTTGCGGCTTCTACAAGTTTCTTTTTTAGCAGAAGGTTTTCGGAACGGAGGGCGTTCAGTTCGTACTGCTGGGTCTTTATGGTTTCGGCAAGTTCGCTGGTGGTAAGCGCTCCTGAACCAAGAAGTTCCTCTACATAAGACATGCGGGCGTTAAAGTCGTCGTGGGCTTCTTCGGCTGCAACATCGTAAGAATTTTCCGTTGCCTCAAGTGCATCGTAGTTGTCGTCAAACTTTAGCGTTTCTGACTGGAGGATTTTTTCTGCAATGCGGAAGACTGCCTGCGAAATGAGGGACTGGGGCTTGTAAATGATGATTGGAAGTCTAGAAGCCAGAGCCTTGTCCTGCAGGGTGTCCCTGTACACTACTCCCAAATGCTCAAGGTCGAGTCCAAGATACTGATTGCACGAGCGGCGGATTTTCTGCGCCCTGTCAGCATCCTTGGGGTCGTCCATCATGTTAAGAACAAGACGGGGTCTAAACTGAGACATGCGCCTCTTGAACAGTGCAGTACTTTCAGGGTCAACTGATTCAAGTTGTTCTACAAGTTTTGGAATGTAAAGACGCTGCAAGGAAGAAGAGTCGTCCTTTAGGTTTTCGAGATATTTGTATGCAGCTGAACCCCGTTTGAAGGTGTTGTACATCATGCGGAATACAACATTCTTAAGAAAGAGGTAACCGTTTAAGGTTGCAGTAACAGTTGGTGCAGTAACAACAATTCCCTGAGGAGAAAGAAGGAACATGTCCAAAATTGTAAGATGAGTACCCGCTCCCAGATCAAGAATCAGATAGTCGGCATCAACTTTAAGAAAGTGCTTGATAAGATCATTTTTCTGAGATGCCTTTATTGCCGTAAGTCCAGGAATTTCTGAATCGCCTGCCATAAAGGAAACATTTTCGTATTCTGTAGGAACAAGGGATTCTTCAAATGAAGTCTGCCCCGTAAGAAATGTTCCTATTCCGCTTTTTGGAGACTGCTGTCCTATAACAAGATGAAGGTTAGAAGCCCCCAAGTCCAAGTCGGCAAGAACTACTTTCTTTCCAGCCTGACCCAGCGCTATGGCAAGATTGGCACTCAAGAGACTTTTTCCCACACCGCCTTTTCCGCTCGCAATTGGAATTATCTGCATAGGATTAGTATATCTTAATTTTGGGCATTATGACAAGCGACTAACAGGCTACACAAAAATAATCTCTGGCTCTATGTTGAATCCTGTGCACTCCCTTACAGCCGTCTGGGCAAGGGTAACAAGTTCCTTTATGTCTTGTGCGCTTGCACTTCCCCTGTTGATGATGAAGTTGCCGTGCCAGGGTGCAATCTGTGCGCCTCCCCTTAAAGTCCCCTTTAGTCCGCATTCATCAATGAGGGCGCCGGTGGGCTTCCCAAAGTTGCGATTATTTTTGAAGACACTTCCTGCACTGGGAAACTTAAAGTGTCCCTTTTTGCGCCTGTCTTCTTCGTAAAAGCTGCATTTCTCAAGAAGGGTCTTGGGGCTTGAATCTGATAAAGAAAGGGCAAATGTTACCGAGGTTACTATGTTTTTTGTTCCCGTAAAGGGGGAATGCTTGTATGACCAGTCGGATTCTCTCACGGTTAAGGTTTTTTCTGCAAATCCGTCAGAGGCGTCAAGATATGTTACGGAAGAAATTACATCGCTAAGGCTTTTTTCGTAACATCGGGCATTCATGTAGGCGGCTCCACCCACTGTTCCAGGCAGGGAGGCAAAGCATTCTATTCCAGTAAGAGCATGTTCCGCCGCGTAAAGGACTACAGCATCGGTAAGAGTTCCAGCTCCTGCGGTCAAGAGGACTGGGGCCCCCTTAGCAGAAGATGTTGCTCCGTCAGCATAAGATGCCGCCCTGTCAGCAGAAGATGTCGCTCCGTCAGCGTAAGATGCCGCCCTGTCAGCAGAAGAAGGCGCCCTGTCAGCGTAAGATGTCGCTCCGTCAGTGTAAGATGCCGACACTCCCTCAAGGCGCCGCGTAGACACAACCGCTCCGTCAAAGCCACTGTCGCTTACCACAACATTGCTGCCGCCCCCAAGTACAAAAAGGCGCGTCCCGTTAGCCCAAAGAGTTTTCAGTGCAAAGGCCAAAGAGGCTGAATCCTCAGGCTCTACAAAAAGAGAAGCCCTTCCTCCAACCTTCATTGTGGTACGCTCAGAAAGCCCCTCTTCAAACGAAAGACTTCCCTTAAAAAACGGTGAGTTCTTGATATTTTCGCCTATTTCTCGTATGCTTAGTGTCATTGCGTTTTATTATAGAATAAATCAGAATAAAATGCGAGTACAGGACAGTAAAATGGCTTTACGACTATACAATACAATGGGTAGGACAATTCAGGATTTTGTTCCCATCACCCCTGGATTTGTAGGATTCTACGGATGCGGTCCTACGGTTTACAACTATGCCCACATTGGAAACCTGCGCGCTTATGTCTTTCTTGACACCCTTGACCGTTCCCTTTCGTTTTTAGGTTACGACAAAAAGCATGTCATGAACATTACCGACATAGGCCACCTTACAGGCGATGCTGATGAAGGCGATGACAAAATGCTTAAGACGGCTCAAGAAAGGCACCAGAGCGTCCTCGAAGTAGCACAGTTTTACACAGATGCATTTTTTGCAGACATGGATGCCCTTAACATAATAAGGCCGGATGTTGTCTGCAAGGCCACGGACCACATCAGCGAAATGATTGAACTCATAAAGCGCATAGAGGCCAACGGACACACCTACATGGCAGGGGGAAACCTCTACTACGATGTTACCACCTACGAGCACTACGGAGACCTGGCCCAGCTTAACCTTGACGAACTAAAGGCGGGAGCGGGAAAAAGGGCCGTTGTTGTGGTAGACGAAAACAAGCGCAATCCCCACGACTTTGTACTCTGGTTTACAAAAAGCAAATTTGAAAATCAGGCTCTTACTTGGGACTCTCCTTGGGGACGAGGATACCCCGGTTGGCATATAGAATGTTCTGCCATGAGCATGAAGTATCTAGGCGAGCATTTTGACATTCACACTGGCGGAATTGACCATGTGCCTATTCACCACACTAACGAAATAGCCCAAAGTGAAGGCGCTACTGGCAAAAAGTGGGTAAACTACTGGCTGCACAACGAGTTCCTCATTCTTGAAGGCGGCAAGATGAGCAAGTCTTCGGGACACTTCATTACCCTGCAGACTCCACTGCCTCCCGAAAAGGGATTTTCCCTTAAGGACAAGGGTTTTGAACCTTTGGACTACCGCTTTTTCCTCTTGGGAGGCCACTACAGAAAGCAGCTTGTCTTTTCCCTTGACGCACTGGAAAGCGCAAAGAACGGTCGTGCATCCCTTTCCCAGAAAATTGCAAAACTTGCTTCCAAAGGCGGCATTCAGCTGTCAAAAGGTAAGACTTATAAAAAAGGCCAGGCAGACAGCCGCGACGGCTTAAGCGAAAATGCTATCAAATACCTTGACGCGTTTAAGGCAGCTCTAGAAAACGACCTCATGACCCCGGTTGCCCTAAGCACGGTTTCCAAACTACTCAAGGACCAGAACCTTGCACCCACAGAAGCCCTTGAACTGATTGACCGCATGGACAGCGTTCTTGGACTTAAGCTCATAGAAAACGCCGCAAAAGTTCAGGAAGAGGCAAAAAAGGCAGAAGAAGCGGCTCTTACCCGTTACGACCACTCCGGCGACCCCGAAGCCCCTCAAATAGACGCACTTGTTGCAGAAAGAATTGCCGCTAAAAAGGCAAAGGATTTTGCAAGGGCAGACGCAATAAGAGACGAACTAACGGCAAAAGGAATAGTCGTAACCGACACACCAAACGGTCCCGTCTGGGAACGAGCCTAAATTAGGCTTAGAAAAACATTTTGGTTCTGTAACTTAGGGAGGATTGCAGTGTTTGATAATAGTGAAAGTTCCGCAGGAGCAAGACAGATAAACTGTGCTGACCCAGCGGACTTTAGGACAGTATATAACGCCACATACCAGTTACTTTTTAAGGTTGCTTACAGAGTTGTAAACGACGAAGAGGCTGCGGAAGACCTAGTTCACGATTCGCTCATAAAAGCTAACGAAAAGGAACTTGTGTTTCCGTCACTGGACGATGTTAAATACTGGCTTATTCGCGTAGTAAAAAATGCATCCCTTAACTATGCCAAGCGTAAGGTGCGCGAGGCAAAGGCTTACCACAAGGCACTGTACGAAGGCAGACAGCACATGGAAGGCGGCGAGTCAGAGGTACTCAAGGCCGAAACGGTTCAGAAGGCTCGGGAAGCCCTAAACCAGTTGCCAGAAAAGCTAAAGGAAGTATTGGTTCTCCGCGAGTATGGCGAAATGAATTATAAGGAAATAGGACAGGTGCTGGGAATTACCGAAGGAAATGTAAAGGTAAGGGTATTCCGCGCACGGGAACAACTAGCAAAACTTATAGGAGAAGAAGATGTCTACTTGCCCTGAAAAAGATGTTCATTCACTTTATCTCGACAACGAACTTCCACCGGCATACATTGGCCAGTACGAAGAACACATTGCATCCTGTGCAGACTGCCGGGCTAAACTGGAACGGCTTAAGAAACTGCACGCACTTCTTTCTCAAGATTCCGCAACCCTTACCAAATCTCAGGAAGAACTTGACCAAAGTTTTAACCGTCTGCAGGCAAAACTTTCCTACAGCAGGACAATCAGCAGGGCTAACAGACGCTCCATTTCAGACCATGTAATCAAACTAAAGAATTCCGCAGGATTTGTAGGTGCACTGGCAGGAGCAGCAGCAGCCGCTCTGGTAATGGTATTTCTTCCCTCACCCTCAAAAACAGCAGAACCAGCAGCATCTCAGTTTACACCTGTTGCCCGCATTCAAATACAGTCACCAGACGAAATTGCAACTCAGTCAGCGTCACTCCTAACAGCATCATCCGCAGAGGCAAACACAGTCAGCATGAATTCCTCAATCGGAAACAATGTAGTCTTTGTAGACCAGACCGACGGCAGAAGCGGAATGCAGGCCGCCAGAGCATCCCTTGCAAGTTACGATGTCTTTACTCCGTCAGTAGAAGTTGCTGACAGAACAGAAACAAACTCAGGATTCACCTTTACGATTTCCGTAGAAATAGGAAATGAAAATTGAATCCCTTCAGGCTTTACGGTGAACTGTTCAGACGATTTGCATGGGTACGACTCTTAACATTCGTACTGATTATTGCCCTGGGCTTTGGAATAATAAGCCTCGTCAATCGCTCAACAAACAAAAAACCAGTCATCTCGCTAATAGACCCTTCCGTAGGCTCACCAGGAGATATAATGGTCATAAGCGGAGAAAATTTCGGAAGCACACGAAACTCCTCCTATGTAGAAATTGCAGGGTCACGGCTTACCTCCTCAGGCTACCTTGACTGGAGCGACTCAGAAATAAGAGTACTCCTTCCCGCAAATGTTCAGGACGGTCTTGTTGTTGTAGGAACTTCCTCAGGACGCTCAGAACCAGGATTTTTTGCAAACACTTCGGGCATTCCTGTTGCATCAAAAACAGTACCACGAACCCTCTTACCAGCAGTGCGTTCCGTCACTCCACAAAAGGCAAGCATAGGTCAGACCATTACCATTACAGGCTCCAACTTTGGCGAAACTAGGGGAGAATCAAAAGTATTCTTTACCGCCAGCCACGAAGAAGATCCCACAAATCCAGACGACCAATTTATAGAAGCAAGCATCTACGACTTTGACTACGAATCCTGGACAGACACAGAAATACGAGTGCATGTTCCCGACGGAGCCGCAACAGGTTCAATTTATGTGCAAACCGACAAAGGCTCAAGTCAGACACAAAAGCTTACTGTAGACACTGCCGCAGGAGTAAAAGGACTTTCGGGCAAACGCACTTATGTACTTCAGGTCAATGCCGACATAACAAATGCAATCGCAACAGCAGGCTCAACCATAACCCTTTACATTCCCCGTCCGCCTACATCAGCGTCACAGCCCAAGGCGGAACTTACCGATGTAAACCCTGACCCCCTCATAAAGGATGACCCTTACGACATAATCCAAAAGAAGGCCCTCGTCTCCACGCAGACAACAACCCAGCGTTTTTCCCAAACATTTGTTGTTACCACTTACGCAATTACAAACAACATCAAAAGGGAAAATATTCCTGCAACATACAGCGACACCACAAGACTTCTTTACCAAAAATACACAGCCTCAGATTCATGCGTTCCATCTGACGACTCACGAATCCGCTCGCTCATGACAAGCATAGTAGGCTCAGAAAATTCACGCTACCGACGCGCAGTAATGATTTACAACTACATGCTTTCCCACTACCGCATTCAGGAAGAAGTAAGAACAGGCAATGTGTCTCCCTTGGACATGCTTACAACATACAGCGGAGACGCCTACGACTTTACCATTGTGTTTACCGCCCTTTGCAGGGCAGCAGGAGTTCCTGCCATTCCCGTAAGCGGCATTCTTGTAGAAAGCGGTTCAACATGCAGGGCTCACTGGTGGACAGAACTTTACTTTGAAGGCTACGGATGGTTCCCGGCGGATGTAGCAATCGGAGCAGGATTAAAATACAATCCCTTTGCACCAGTTTCAAATCCACCTTCCTACTATTGGGGAAACCTTGACAGCCAGCATGTAGCATTCAGCAGGGGATGGACACAAATCCGTTCTTCAGAAGTTGGCGGCAAAACTGTTTACCGACCCCGCACCTATGCACTCCAGTCAATATGGGAAGAAGCAAGCCGGGGAACAACAAGTTACAGCAGCTTGTGGGCAGACCCAGTCATAAGAGGAATCTATTAAACCGAATTTATTTTGGGAGGAATATATGGTTACAAAAGTTCTTAGTGTGGGCGGTTCAATTATCGCACCTTCCGAGCCTGATGTAAAATTCTTGTCTGAATTTTCTACAATGGCATGTGACTGGCTTTTAAAAAATCCCGACACGCGCCTTATTCTTGTTGCAGGAGGAGGAGCGCCAGCTCGCGTGTATCAGAACGCTTACCGTGATGTAGCAAAAACTTTTGCAGGAGAACAGAAATCCTCCTGCTCTTTTGCAAACGAAGAAGAAACAAACTATGCCTGCGACTGGATTGGTATTATGGCAACACGGCTTAACGCTCAGATTTTAAAGACAACATTCGGTCCCCTTTGCCAACAGGAAGTTGTTACCGACCCAACAAAAGTTACCGACTTTACAGGAAGAGTTCTTGTTGCCGCCGGATGGAAGCCAGGCTTTTCTACAGACAACGATGCGGTACTCCTTGCAGAACGCTTCCATGCAGACACAGTTGTAAATCTTTCCAACATAGAAAAAGTCTACACCGATGACCCACGAAAAAATCCTGAAGCAAAACCAATAGACACAATCAGCTGGTCAGAATTCCGCAAGATGGTTGGTGACGAATGGGTTCCTGGCAAAAACTGTCCCTTTGATCCCATTGCAAGCAAAAGAGCTTCTGAACTTGGGCTTACCGTAATTTGTGCAGCAGGAAAAAACATTCCCAATATAAGGGCAATTCTTGACGGCAAAGACTACATAGGTTCAACAATAAAATAATGAAAAACTCATCCACTGTTCGCAGATTTATCACTCTGATTCTTACTTTGACAGCATGTTCCGTCGTCCTAAGCGGCTGCCTTTCCTTTGGAAGATTTGGAAAAACAATTTCTCGCTCCCTTACCGGAATAGGTACAAAGTCGCCCCAGCAGCTTACCGCATTTTTTATGCAGAACAATCCTCAAGCTGAACGGAGTGCAGTACTAAGGCTTGCAAAACTTTATGTGGCAGAAGCAAAATCAGAAGGAATAAATTCAGACTGTGCATTCGTACAGATGTGTCTAGAAACAGGATTTCTTCGCTTTGGAGGTCTTGTTACTCCAGACATGCACAACTACTGCGGACTGGGTGCAATAGATGCGGAACATCCCGGTGAACGCTTTGAAACAGAAGAACTGGGAGTCCGCGCCCACATACAGCATCTTCACGCCTACGCCACAGATGCCTCGGTAACGCTTGTGCATCCTCTTGTAGACAACCGCTACAAATGGGTAAACCCAAGGGGAAAGGCAAAAACAATTTTTGAACTGTCAGGCACATGGGCAGCAGACAAAAACTACGGTCAAAAACTTGACGCCCTGCTTACCCGGCTTGAACAGTTCTAGCAGATTTTTCTAAAGGCTGTTTCTTTTTTCAAGAGTTTCCAAAAGCCATATGCCGCTTTCGGTGTAATCTTCTTTTTCAAACCCACTTGTCTTTGGAACATTCGACTTGAATGTGGAACACGCTTCAGGTGCTTTAGACCATGCCCACATGCAGTAGGAAATGTTTTCTTCCTCAAGCAGTTCAATCCATTCATCAGCTGATTCCAAATCTCTGGGGTGACCGCCACTTGCAGCCGTAACACCAAATTCAGTAACAAATACCGGAAGCCCGTAATGGCTAACAGTTTTTACCATTGCGCGGAACTCATCCTTATGTGTTGCAGCATAAAAATGGAATGTGTACATAATGTTATCAAAGTCAAGAGGATTGTCGCTAACCGTGTACAAATCTTTTGACCAGTCAGGATTTCCCACAATAATCACGGAATCAGAATCATATCTGCGGATGATGGGAATAATTTCTTCGGCATAGCTTTTTACTTCTTCCCATTCCACGCCATTGGGCTCGTTGCAAATTTCGTAAAGCACATTATTGTAATCGCTGTATGTCTGTGCCATTTCTGTAAAGAATTCTTTTGCATCTTCAATATATGTATTAGGATTTCCGTCCCTAAGGATGTGCCAGTCTATAATGGCATACATATCTTCTTTTTTTGCAAGTTCCACAGCCCTTGCTATATCTTCCTTGTGCCGCTCCTTGTTTCCGCCAGTACAGTAGCCTACAATACCCACACCGTAAGTGTAGTTTGCAATTCTAAACAGATTGGCACCCACATCTTTGGAAAGTTCCTTAAACAGTTCCTCGTTTAAAAGCGCTTCAGAAGTTACAAGTCCGTTTATGCTTACACCACGAAGCATGACAGGCTCGCCCTTTTGGGAACAAAGTTTTCCGTCAACAACCTTAAGCGATCCGCAAGAAGAAGGACGGGCTCTTCCGTCTTTGTAAACCGCATTTTTTGAATTCGAGCATGAGACAAAAAATGTAAGGGCCGTAACAGCACAAAGCAAAATACACAATACCTTTTTCATATATGTTCTCCGTTAAATGAATAATCATTAACATTATCATCGCATATTCAGAAAAAAGCAAGTATAAAAATCTTACACGGGATAGGCTCCATTAAAGCAACCCTTGCAGAAATGTCCGCTTCCCAACGCGTTAAGCATTCCCTCCAGACTTATAAAGGCCAGACTGTCTGCACCAATTTCTTTTTTTATTTCCTCAAGTTCATGAGTACTTGAAATAAGTTCGTTCTTACTGGGCGTGTCTATTCCCAAATGACAGGGAAATTTTACCGGTGGAGAAGAAACCCTAAAGTGCACTTCACTTGCACCTGCACGGCGAAGCATCTGCACAAGACGACGACTGGTTGTCCCCCTCACAATGGAATCATCTATTACTATAACTCGCTTTTTGTTAAGGTCGCTTTTAATTGCATTTAGTTTCACAAACACCATGCTTTCTCTTTCCTTCTGCGTAGGTGCAATAAATGTTCTTCCAATGTATTTATTCTTGATTATTCCCGTAACAAAAGGAATGCCACTCTTTTTTGCATAGCCCAAAGCCGCACCTATTCCACTGTCAGGAACTCCCACAACAACATCTGCTGCAACAGGAGCTTCTTCTGCCAACTGTTCACCCATACGGTAACGAGCTTCTTGAACCGCCATGCCGTCTATAACACTGTCAGGTCTTGCAAAATAAACATATTCAAAAATACAGGTCTGCTTGTTCTGCATGCATTTTACAGTGCCACCTTCTGGTACTCTAGATCTAAATCCTTCCTTATTTATAATTACCATTTCTCCAGGTGCAACATCTCTAAGCAGGGTTCCGTTTACAGCATCAATGGCACAGGACTCTGAAGCAATAATAAAGGAGGAGTCATCTTCCAGTGTTCCAACACACAAGGGTCTAATTCCGTTTGGATCCCTTACACCAAGTAGCATGTCTTCCGTCATAATGCACAGGGCAAAACTTCCCTTAATAATGCTACATGTTTCTCTTACTGCATTTTCAAACCTTACTCTGTTTTCTTCTCCGTCAGAAAAATTCAGTTCGTTGTGGCTTCCGGGCTTTCCTCCCTGTTCTATAAACTTTCTTACAATCAGTTTTAAAATAACTTCCGAATCGCTTGTGCTTGAAAATGTGCATCCGTAGTCTTCCAACATTTCCCTAAGTTCATTGTAGTTTACAAGCTGACCGTTATGGCACAATGCAATGGAACCAAGTTTGTATGTATTTAAAAAAGGTTGTGCGTTTTCCAGACTGCGGCCACCTGCCGTTGCATAGCGTACATGGGCAAGGGCAACAGAACCTCTTAAGTTTTCAAAATGTTCAGGCCTAAACACATCGCTTACAAGCCCCATGCTCTTGTGAAGTTTTATTTTTTCTCCATCGCTTACTGCAATACCAGCGCTTTCCTGCCCCCTGTGCTGCAAAGAAGTAAGCGCAAAGTAAGCAAGACGAGCTGCGTCATTTGCATTTGATTTTTTCTCACTGCAAAAAATTCCCACAACTCCGCATTCGTCCCTAAAGCCCATGTTCTAGTCCGCCTCCAAAAAAACATCTATTTCTTTCGCACATTCCCGTCCTTCCGCAATGGCCCACACCACTAGAGACTGCCCCCGCCTCATGTCTCCTGCACTAAAGATTTTTTCTTTACCAGTTGCGTATCCCTTTTCATTAGTGCAGACTGTTCCCCTGTCGCCAAGACTAACACTAAAGGCATCTGCAGTGTAAGCTTCCGCTCCTGTAAATCCTGCCGCAACAAGAAGCAGATCGCAGGGTAAAGTTCTTTCTGTTCCAGAACGCTCCACCAACTGTCTCTTTCCATCTTTTATTTGGAATTCCACCTGAACAGTTTTTACGGCGCTAATGCAACCGTCAGTAGAAATAACTTCTTTAATAGTTGTTTCGTATATGCGAGGATCCCGCCCAAACTTTGCAATGGATTCTTCAGCACCATAGTCTGTCTTTAAAATTTTAGGCCACTGTGGCCAGGGATTGTCTGTCCTTCGTTCTTTTGGAGGACAGGGCATCATTTCTATTTGAGTAACGCTTGCCGCACCCAGACGGATTGCAGTTCCAGTGCAGTCGTTACCAGTATCACCTCCGCCTACAATAACAACATGTTTTCCAGCAACTTCAATGTTTGCAGTTTCCAAAAGCATTCGTGCAATCTGTTCGTTGGCAGGAATCATGTTTATCTTCTGCAAGGCTTCGCTAGTGGCAATGACGCACTTTGTAACGGCAGTAAGAAAATCAACTGCAAAATAAAGACCTTTCTTTACCAAATCAATTCCCAAAGCAGTCAGTGCACGCGCTTTTTTTGCACCGCAACATAAGGCAACAGAATCGTAAGTGTTCAGAATATGCTCCGCAGAAATAGTTCGTCCCACATCGGCATTAAATACAAATTCTACGCCCTCTTCCTTCATCAGGTTTATGCGTCGCTCAACAATTTTTTTGTCAAGTTTCATGTTTGGAATTCCGTACATGAGCAAACCGCCAGCCCTGTCTTCTCGCTCAAAAACAGTAACGCTGTGTCCCCTTCTGTTAAGCCAGTCCGCACAGGCAAGTCCGCTGGGGCCAGCTCCAATTACCGCAATACGCCTACCGCTACGCCTTGCAGGAATCTGAGGCTTCATGTAACCAGAAGCGAATGCTTTTTCTATAATGTAAAGTTCATTGTCATGGATTGTAACAGCACCGTCTCCGCAAACAGGATTAGAACAGTTGCAGGCTTTTTCGCAAAGTGCAGGACAAACCCGACCAGTAAATTCTGGAAAGCTGGAAGTTTTTAAAAGACGCCATGCCGCCATATCATACTGTTCTTTGTAAAGCGCATCGTTCCATTCTGGAATGTAATTATGCAGTGGACAGCCCGTTACCATGCCAGCAAGTTTTATTGCAGACTGACACATGGGAACTCCGCAATTCATGCATCGTGCCGCTTGTTCGCGACGGGAAGCATCATCCAACTTGGGATGAAACTCTTCAAAATTTTTTATTCTCTCTAAAGGCGGAATGTTTCCGTTTTCAATGCGACTGTAATCTAAAAATCCTGTTGCCTTTCCCATAGTACTTTCTCCTATGCCGTAATTTTTCTGAATGCAATAAGGCGTGCTTCGTCTTCAGAAGCACCATCGTCTTCCGCAGCGTAAAGTTCAGTCATGACGCTAAGATAATCATTGGGAATTATTTTCTTAAAGAGCAGACGGTACTTCTTCCAGTCGTCAATGATGCGCAAGGCTTTTTCTGAACCTGTTTCTTCCATGTGTCGCTTTATAAGAGCAAGAAGATTTTCTTCATCAGTCATTCCCCTAAGTGTCGTAGTTGAATCTGTAAGGTCATAACTTTTTACCAAACCATGATTAAGTCTCCTGTACAGGCTATGATTTTCGTCCAGCACATAGGCCACACCACCACTCATACCTGCAGCAAAGTTTCTTCCTGTTGGACCAAGAATAACTGCCTGTCCTCCAGTCATGTATTCAAGTCCGTGATCACCGCATCCTTCAACAACAGCAGT
Organism: uncultured Treponema sp.; assembly: GCA_937894335.1. Classification (GTDB taxonomy): domain Bacteria; phylum Spirochaetota; class Spirochaetia; order Treponematales; family Treponemataceae; genus Treponema_D. The sequence goes on from CALCRU010000043.1 coordinate 40,078, forward strand.
TGCACCAGAATTACGCACGCAAAAGCGCTCACCTGCAATGCCGTTTATAAATGCACTTCCACTTGTGGCACCAAAGAGTGCAACATTTCCAATGATGATGTTTTCTTCAGCCTTTCCTTCAAATTCTGAAGATTTTTTTACCACCAGTTTTCCGCCACTCAGACCTTTTCCAAAGTAGTCATTTGCCTCGCCTTCAAGACGAAGAGTAAGTCCCTTTGGAATAAAGGCACCAAAACTCTGACCTGCTCCTCCTCTTACGCAGACGGTGTAGGAATCATCAGAAAGTTTTCCGCCACCCAACTTTTGAATTTCACTTCCCAGTATTGTTCCAAAAGTTCTGTCGGTTGACTGAATCTCAATCAGCGAATCAGATGATTTCTTTTCTGCTCTTTTCCATTCTGGAACAAGTGTGGTAAGGTCGCATTTCTTTTCCAACTCAAAGTCAAAGGTTTGCCGATTCTTCTTCCAGTCATCATCAGACGCATTGGGTTCGGGTCTTGCAAGCACCCTGCTCAAATCCAAAAGTCCAGCACGCCTAAAGCCCTGTTTGTCCTTAAGCTTAAGCAAATCAGTCCGTCCGCACATTTCGTCAACAGAATGCACGCCAAGTTTTGCCATGTATTCCCTAAGTTCCTGTGCAATAAACTTCATGAAGTTTTCAACATACTCTGGTTTGCCAGGAAATCTTAAGCGAAGTTTTTCATTCTGTGTTGCAACTCCAAAAGGACATGTATCAAGATTGCAGACCCTCATCATGGCACAACCCATTGTAATAAGTGGAGCAGTTGCAAAACCAAATTCTTCCGCACCCAAAAGACATGCTATTGCAACATCACGACCGCTCATCAGTTTGCCGTCAGTTTCTATGATAACGCGACCGCGAAGTCCGTTTTGAATTAAAGTCTGATGTGCCTCGCTTAATCCAAGTTCCCAAGGGAGTCCAGCATGATGAATGGAACTTAATGGAGCAGCACCTGTTCCTCCGTCGTGACCGCTAATCAAAATTACCTGAGCACCAGCTTTTGCCACTCCTGCCGCAATCGTTCCTACGCCCGCTTCACTTACCAACTTAACGCTAATTCTTGCTTCACGGTTTGCGTTTTTTAAATCGTAAATAAGCTGGGCCAAATCTTCAATAGAATAAATGTCATGATGAGGAGGAGGAGAAATAAGAGAAACTCCAGGAGTAGAAAGTCTTGTTTTTGCAATCCAAGGGTAAATCTTCTTTCCAGGAAGATGTCCGCCTTCACCAGGCTTTGCACCCTGAGCCATCTTAATCTGTATTTCTTTTGCGCTTAAAAGATATTCTTCCGTAACACCAAAGCGCCCACTTGCTACCTGCTTAATTGCACTGTTACATTCAGTTCCCAAGCGCTCAGGTTTTTCTCCACCTTCACCGCTGTTTGATTTTCCATGCAGATGATTCATTGCAAGGGCCATGCACTTATGAGCCTCTTCGCTAATTGAACCGTAAGACATTGCACCTGTTTTAAACCTCTTAACAATTGAATCAACGCCTTCAACTTCTTCCAAAGGAATGCCACCGTCAGAAGAAAAGTTAAAGTCCAGCATTGCCCGCAAAGTGTGAGGGTACTCATTGTCGTCTACAAGGGCCGTGTATTCCTTAAAGCGACTGTAGTCACCGTTTCTAGTAGACTCCTGCAGCGCAACAATTGTTTCGGGATTATACAGATGGTCTTCTGCATTTGGTCCCCTGCGAAATTTATGAACGCCTACAGAATCAAGGTGGGTGTTCATTACAAGACCCTTTCTGTTCCAAGCTTGCTCATGATGAAACAGAATGTCTTCTTCTATTTCCTTAAGTGTAATTCCTCCAACACGGCTTACTGTATTTGTAAAATACTTTTCAATTACAGACTGTGAAATTCCCACTGCTTCAAAAATCTGTGCAGACTGATATGATTGCACTGCACTTATTCCCATCTTTGCAGCAATTTTTACAATGCCGTCAATTATGCCCTTGTTGTAATCGTCTATTGCAGTGTGGTAGTCCTTGTCTAAAAGTTTCTGATCTATAAGTTCCGCAATAGCTTCGTGAGCAAGGTAAGGATTAACCGCACGGGCTCCGTAGCCAAGACACATTGCAGCCTGATGCACATCACGCACTTCTCCGCTTTCCAGAATGATGGAAATCTTTGTGCGCATTTTTTCACGAATTAAGAACTGCTCCACAGCACTTACCGCAAGTAAAGAAGGAATGGCTCCATGCTTTTCATCCACACCCCTATCAGACAGAATAATGATATTGAATCCCTTTTGATACGCTTCTGCAATCTCCTTAAAAATTTTGTTCAGTACAGATTCAAGAACACTTCCGTCGCCCAAAGAGTCTGACATATCGTACAGAAGAGAAATCTTTTTAGCACAAAGTCCAGGCTGATTAAGTGCCGCAATTTTCATAAGGTCAACGCCAGTAAGAATAGGATTATTTATTTCCAGCACACGACAGTTTTTTCCTTCAGCATTCAAAAGGTCTCCATCGCTTCCCACATACACGGTTGTGTCGGTAACAATTTTTTCCCTAAGACTGTCAATGGGCGGATTTGTAACCTGAGCAAAAAGTTGCTTAAAGTAACTGAACAAACTTGGGTGTCTGTCGCTCATACATGCAAGGGGCGTGTCTATTCCCATTGCACCTGTAGGCTCCACACCATTTTTGGCCATGGGAAGAATCATCTCGTTAACATCTTCGTAATTCCATCCAAAGGCTCGGTACAGATGATTTCTTTCGTCCTGACTGGAAACAGGAATTTTTTTGTTGGGAATTTTCAAATCGGCAAGATGCAGAAGATTCTGATCAAGCCATTCTCCATAAGGATGCTCAGCGGCAAAGGTCTGCTTTATTTCCTCATCACTGATAAGGCGTTTTTGCACTGTATCCACAAGAAGCATTCTTCCTGGCATAAGGCGGCTCTTTTTTACAATCTGATTTTCTGGAATATCCAAGACGCCAACTTCGCTAGAAAGAATAAGGTGATTGTCTTTTGTTAAAAACCACCTGCTTGGTCTAAGTCCGTTGCGGTCAAGGGTGGCTCCAAGAATGTCTCCGTCAGAAAAAAGAATTGCGGCAGGTCCATCCCAAGGCTCCATCATTGTTGCCCAATAATGATAGAAGTCGCGCTTCTGTTCAGGCAGGCTTTGGTCATGCTTCCATGGTTCAGGAATACAGAGCATGACTGCAAGGGGAAGAGGAAGTCCGTTCATAACAAAGTATTCCAGAGTATTATCAAGCATTGCAGAATCACTTCCAGTCACATCAACTTCGCCGTTTCGTGCAAGCATTCTGTCAACATTTCCACGGATGGTATTTATTTCTCCATTGTGCGCAATAAAGCGGTTGGGGTGAGCCCTCTGCCAACTAGGCTGAGTATTTGTAGAAAATCTTGAATGAACTATTGCAAGACTGGATTCATACTCCGCTGACTGAAGATCAGAATAAAATGTGCGCAGTTCATGTACAAGGAACATTCCCTTGTAGACGATTGTTCTGGAACTTAAAGAACAGACATAAGTTTTTCCTTTACCACTTTTTTCAAATAAAAGACGGAGGGCGTAAAGTTTCTTGTCAAAAGGAAGTCCCCTGTCGCATTCTGATGGACGAGAAATAAAAGCCTGCCAAATTTGAGGCATGCAGTCACGGGCCTTTTTCCCAAGAAGTTCAGCATGCACGGGAACTTTTCGCCAGCCTAAAAATTTTAATTCTGAATCCCATGTGCACTTTTCAAAGCGTTTTCTTTCTTGCGCACACTCATCTTCGCCTGACGGGAAAAAGAACATGCCCACTCCATAGTCCCGCTCGTCACAGTCAGACAAATAGTCAGATGCCACATTCCTAAAAAAAGAATGACTTATCTGAACAAGAAGACCAACACCATCGCCTGTTTTTCCGCTTGCATCCTTACCAGCACGATGCTCCAGTTTTTCTACAATGCACAGGGCATCCTCCACTACACGATGACTTTTTATGCCGTCTATGCTTACCACAGCACCAATTCCGCAGTTGTCATGCTCAAAAGCTGGTTCGTATAATGTTTTCTGTTCCATAAAAATCCCCCTGTGGGTTGAGCTTTAGTTTCTAGACCATCGATCCGAATCTGATTTATGATGCTCAAGGCGTCATTGCATGGCCCACTTAAGCAAAAAAAAAGCCGTAGACACTGCCTCGTAAAAATACGAAACAGTATCTACGGCTTCTTTGCCTTATTTCTTTTAGTATACAAAAATCTTCTGCACTTTGTCAATCACCGTAGTTTAGCCTTTGGTAACAATGCGCACCAAATCCATAAAGCTACTTTCCTTAAGAAGAGCAAGCCCCTGACTTTCGTCCCCAAGCACAATCAGTTTGTCGCCAGTCTTTATGTCAAACACATTTCTGGCCTGCTTTGGAATTACAATCTGTCCCTTGTCGCCCACCTGCACCAAACCGAACATGTGCTTTCCTTTTGGAGGCATAGGAAGTTTTGACTCTGAGATTTCGTAGTTTACAAGTTCGTCAAGAGAAGCATCAAGCACCTGAGAAATTTTACGGGCGCTTTCTATGTCGGGCATAACTTCTCCACTTTCCCACTTGCTCAAGGTCTGACGGGAAACACCTATTTCTTGTGCAAGGACTTCTTGAGTTATTCCTCTTTTTTTTCTAAGCTGAACAAGATTTTCACAGAACAAGACCGGCCTCACAAATCAATTTTTTCAAAAATGCGCTGGGCAGATTTTTCAGAAATTACAGTAAGCAGACAGAAAAGGAGTGCACAGACAGCAAGAAAAATGCACTGCTCTTTAGCATGAGAAAAATCTGTGACAGAAACAAATTCAAAACTCGGAATATAGTGAATCACTTCAGAAGATGCAACCACTACAAAGGCCAGCACAATGAAGGCAATAAAATGTTTTGCAAAATAATATCCTGTCTTAAAAAATCCCCTTACAAAGATCACATTAAAGAGCATAAGAATTAAAAGTGAAAATCCAAGGTAAAAGAAATTTGCATTCATCAAAGGATTAGCCACATAGGGCGAAAGATTTTTTAGTAGTGTCATGCGGATTAAAGTAAAACAGGCGCTCAGAATAAAATCTAGCAGTTCAATGAAAAGGACAAAAATGTAGCGTGACTTTACAATGTCTTTTTTAGAGATGGGAAGCATTGCAGAATAAACTATGTCGTTAGATTCTCTGCCGTTTTGGAATGTCTGAAAAATTCCTAGGCATACAAAAAACTGACTTACCAAAATGGGATATCCTGGAATAAAAGCCATAAGGGCAAAGGCAAGAAAGAAAAATGAAAGTGGCGAAGCAGAAAGTTTTATTTCTTTATTCAAAAGCGGCAACAGCGCATGTGATTTTCTAGACATGAATTTCCTCCTTTTCATTTTTAAGCATAAAGTCATCCAGAGGCATTCCTATTCCTGAAGTTTTACCAGTATACAGAATGGAACCGTTTTTTATATATGTAATGGAATCGGCACACTTGTCCAAATCTGTCGTAATGTGGGAAGAGAACAAAATTGAAATTCCCTTGTCGCGCAGTTGGGTAAATATGTCAAGAAGTTCCGCACGGGAAATAGGGTCAAGTCCGCTGGTAGGTTCGTCCAGAATAAGAAGATCCGCCTTGTGTGAAAGAGCAAGAGAAATGGAATACTTTACCTTCATACCTTCAGAAAGTTGGCCAGGACATTTTTTCTCGTCCAGTTTAAAGACGCTCATGTAATGCTGCCAAGCTTCATCGTCCCAGTTTGAATAGAAAGATTTTGTTACCCTTGTAATCTGTGAGATTTTTTTTCGTTTGTAGTAGCCGTCAGAACTTACAACATAGCCTACACGCTGCTTTATTTCACTTTCGTTACCAGCCAAAGGAAGTCCAAAAAAATCAATTTGTCCACCATCGGGATGCACAAGATTTAAAAGACTTTTTAGTGTCGTAGTTTTGCCTGCACCGTTGCGCCCAATGAATCCCATTATGGAACCTTTTTCAATTTCAAAAGAAACATTCTTCAATGCAAACGACGGATATGTTTTGCATAAATTCTGCACCGAAAGTACTGCCATTCTTCCTCCAGCAAGGCTCAGGTTAAAAAAGTTAGAATTTTCCAACTTTCCGTAACTTTAGGAAAAGTGTAACCTCACAAGGAAGAGCTGTCAACAAAGCAAAGTTTACATTTTTTGCGCCTTTTGTAAAGAATGCGCTACAATTTTATTTTGACGCACATGCAAAGACCACAGTTACGCTTTCGCTTCCAAGGATTTCCCTAAGCTGATCTTTTGTAACTCCGGTAATTTTTCCAAGTCGGGTAAAATTCCAGCGGTTGGTGTCATAGTAAATTGTAATCTGATTTCCCTGATACAGAATTATGTCGCCGGCCTCTGTAGTTATCTGTGTGTCTGTTCTGGGAAGGCTTATTCCCAAAGAACCAACTTTTTCAAATGAGGCATAGTCTTCCATGTTCACGGTAAGGGCGCCTTTTTTTAAGAGCGCATAAAAAGCCTCTGCAGATTTATTTTTTGCAAGGATTGCATTAAGCGAATTTGTCTTACCCTCGGAATTTGTAACAGTAATGTTCATTTCTTCCTCCTGACTTGAGTTTGCACATGCTGCCGTTACGCACATTAGTGCCACAAGTAAAAAAAACAATCTTTTCATTTTCTTACCTCGATAACTGACAATGACGGATTTACAATGTCATCTTCCATGATTATTTCTCCAATCTCATCCGCCTTTATTTTCCCCGAGAGCACATTTTTTACGCTGTCAATTTTTCCTTTTACTTCTGCACGCACACTACTCCGCTCAAAAGATAAATCGCATTCTTCCATGGTGCAGTTTTTTAGCACAAGGTTTTTGCAGTAGCAGAAGGGCTGGGTTCCAATAATGCGACAGTTTTCAAGAGTAAGGTTTTCTGAATACCAGCCAAGATATTCGCTTTTAATGACTGAATCCCTAACGGTTACATTTTTTGTGTGCCAGAAGGCATCCTTTGTGTCCAGTTCCGAATTTCTTATCTGAATGTTTGAGCCATACTGAAAAGAATACTTTCCCTTAAGCTTAAGCCCCGTAATGTCAGCAGCCTCCACTTCAAAAAAAGGATATTCTGATTCAGTAATGGTGGTATCCTTAACAGTAACATTTCTGCATTTCCAGACAAACTCTGGAGAAGAAACAGTACAGTTTAAAAGACTTACTCCATTGCATTCCCTGAGTGCCTTTATTCCACCTAGAGTACAGTTTCTTATGCGGATGTTACTGTCGTACCATAGCGCAGCCCTGCAGTTTTGCGTAAGAGTAGTTTCCAAAATGTCTGCATCAGTTACATGCCAGAAGGGATAGCGCAAATTCATAAAGCAGCCTTCAACCGTAAGAGAAGAAGACTCCTTCATTGCAGATTCACCGTCAGCAGGTCCGTCAAAGCGGCAGTTTTTTACAAGGACATTTTTTATCCCGTAAAGCGCTCGCTCTTCATCAAAAGTCTTGTCTTCAATAATTTCCGCAAAATCCATAGTCGTAATTCTATTTTAAATACTTTGTAAAGAATTCTACAAGAGTGTCAAAGGGAATTGCATTGTTTTTTCCGCCATCGTACAAATCAGTGTGGCTTGCTCCGGGAACAATCACCAGTTCCTTGTTGCTTCCAGTAAGTCGCTTGAATGCGTCTTCGCCAAAGTATCGGGAGTGAGCCTTTTCTCCGTGAAGAACCATTACGGCATTTTGAATTTCGTCTGAGTAGGCAAGAAGTTTTGTGTTTAAAAGTGATGTGGCAGCCTGCACAGCCCATCCACCGTTGGAATTAAGAGAACGCTCATGGTATCCCCGAGAAGTTTTGTAATAGGAGTGATAGTCCTTTACAAAATAAGGCGCATCGTCTGGAAGAGGATCAACAACTCCTCCGCCTAATTTTAATGCCAAACCTTTAGAGAGCGCCTTAAAATCTTCAAGACGCTGGGCCATAAGTGAGGAACGCATTTTGTTTCTTGCATCAGCACTGTTTGCACTATCAAAATATCCGTTGGCAGTTACCCGGCTCATGTCGTACATGGTACTGGCAACAGTTGCCTTAATGCGAGTGTCAATTGCCGCAGCATTTAAAGCCAGACCGCCCCATCCGCAGATTCCAATAATTCCGATTTTTTCGGGATCGATATCTTCCCTTGTGGAAAGAAAATCAACCGCTGCCATAAAGTCTTCTGTGTTTATATCGGGACTGTTCATGTACCTAGGTTCTCCCCCAGACTCGCCAGTAAAGGAGGGGTCAAAAGCCAGTGCAATGTAACCGCGCTCTGCCATCCGGTTTGCATAGAATCCTGAGGCCTGTTCCTTTACCGCACCAAAAGGTCCGCATATGGCAATAGCCGCAAATTTTTTTACACCCTTACCATTCCGAACTTGATTCTGAAACTCTGCCGGCATGTAAAGGTCACCCACCAGCTCAATGCCAAAGTGATTGCGGAAGGTTACCGTGGTTCGATTTACATTCTGTGCCAGCTCAAAAGTATAATGTTCGTTAGTCCTATCAATTCTTGCCAAAGTGCTGTCTGCCATTGCATTCTCCTTGATTTAAATTTGCTTTCTGCTTTAATATACCACAGCAAAACAGATATTACAAATACTTTGTTTTTATAACTAATTATGCCTTTTAAGCATTTACTTGACAGAAGGTAAGGCTGTTTGCTAGGATTTGTACACCCATGGAACTCCGCGTACTAAAATACTTTGTAGAAGCAGCCCGTCTGGGAAACATAACTAGGGCAGCCGAAAATCTTAATGTTACTCAACCCACAATGAGCCGGCAGATAAAAGAGCTGGAAGACGAACTGGGAGAAAAACTGTTTGAGCGCAGCAATTATGCCATCCGACTTACTCCTGCTGGGGAACTCTTAAGGGAAAGAGCAGAAGACATTCTGGGCATGGCAGACAAAACTCTTAAAGAATTTAAAACCCTTAGGAACGATGAAATTTCTGGCGACATTGCCATAGCCTGTGCCGAAAGCAGGAACATTAGTTTTCTTGCCAAGTGCATAAATCAGATAAAAATCCAGCATCCCAAAATCCGATTCAACCTCTATGCAGGAGACAGTGAGCGTGTTCTTGAAAAACTGGACAAGGGACTTTTTGACTTTGCAGTCATCGTGGAAAATGTCGACCTAGAAAAATATAACTGCCTTACAGTACATGCCGTTGACCGTTGGGGAGTTGTAATGAGGACCGACAGCCCCCTTTCTGACCGCGACTACATAGAACCAAAAGACCTAACCGACAAGCCCATTCTTGTTTCAAGACAGGCGCTTCAGGCAGACCTTCCAAAATGGTTTGGTGACAGCACAGAACGCCTTAACATAGTTACAACTTTGGACTTAACATACAACGGCTCAGTTCTTGCACGGGAAGGTGTAGGATACCTTCTTACATTCGATGGACTGGTAGACACAAGTCCCACAAGTTCACTTTGCTTTAAGCCGCTCATGCCGGAACTTACCACAAGCATGTATGTAATCTGGAGGAAGCACCAGCAGTTCAGTCAAGCAGGAAACATATTTCTTAAAAAGCTTCGCACGGTTCTTAACGGATGAAAATAAATTTCTTTTCTGAGCAAAACAAGGCGCTAGTAGGCAGCATCATGCACTCCGCTTATTGCTCGTCCACTTGGTTCATCCATATTCTTCCAGGCTGCATCCCATTCCAAAGCTTTTGCTGTTGAACATGCCACACCTGCTTCGTGAGGCACAACTTTTGCGGCACTGTCGCTAGGAAAGAGACTGCTGTAAATTTCCCTGTAGTAGTATTCTTCTTTTGTCTTAGGCGGATTTACAGGAAAGCGATTTTCTCTTCTGGCAAATTCTGCATCGCTTACTTTTTCTTCCGTCATCTTTTTAAGGGTGTCTATCCAGCTGTAGCCCACACCGTCACTAAACTGTTCCTTCTGTCTCCAGCAAATATCCTGAGGTAACATGTCTTCAAAGGCTTTGCGCAAAATCCATTTTTCTACACGCTGCTTTCCGTCGCTTAACAAAATGCTCATCTTGTCGGCGGGGTTAAGGCTCATTGCAATGTCTATAAAATCCTTATCAAGAAAAGGAACACGGCCTTCAACTCCCCATGCCATTAAAGATTTGTTTGCACGAAGACAGTCGTACAGATGCAGTTTGCCCATCTTGCGTACAAGTTCTTCGTGAAATTCTTTAGCATTTGGTGCCTTGTGAAAATACAGATATCCTCCAAAAAGTTCGTCGCTTCCTTCGCCACTAAGTACCATTTTTATTCCCATGGATTTTATTACTCTTGCAAGAAGATACATAGGTGTAGAAGCACGCACTGTTGTAATGTCGTAAGTTTCTATGTGATAGATTACATCGGGCAGTGCGTCCAGTGCTTCCTGGATTGTAAAGTGTACTTCGTGATGAACTGTTCCAATGTAGTCCGCCGCTTTTTTTGCCGCAAGTAAATCGGGAGAGCCTTCAAGTCCAACTGCAAAACTGTGCAACTGAGGCCACCATGCGTTTTCCTTACCGTCGGTTTCAATTCTTTTCTTGGAATACTTTTGAGTAATTGCCGCAATAATCGAAGAGTCCAGTCCACCAGAAAGAAGCACACCGTAAGGAACATCACTCATAAGCTGAGACTTTACCGCTGTCTCCAGTCCGTTTTTAACTTTTTCTATTACGCTTGGATTTATAATGTCTCCCTTTTCGTCACAGGCCTTTGCAGAATTTTTTACGCTGTCGTAAGTTTCCCAGTCACGCTCATACCAACGCACAGGTTTTGTCTCTTCAGCTGCAGAATACAAATAGCATCCGTTAGGAAACTCTTCTATCGTCATACATTCGCCTTCAAGAGACTTTAATTCGCTTGCAACAAAATATCTTCCAGCCTTGTCCCATCCCTGATACAAAGGAATTACACCTATTTCGTCCCGGGCAATAAGATAGGTGTCGTTTTCGCTGTCGTAAAGTGCAAATGCAAAAATTCCAGAAAGTTCCTCCATCATATCTTTAAAATTTTTTGAGGAACGGTATTTTTTGTAAAGGGCAAGAATCACTTCGCAGTCGCTTCCTGTTCTGAACTGATATTTTTTTTCAAATGATTTTCTTATTTCCTTGTGGTTGTAAATTTCTCCATTTGCCGCAAGAATTATTTTTCCGTCATCACTTACAAGAGGCTGCTTTCCGCTTAAGGGGTCAACAATAGAAAGCCTCTCGTGACTAAGTATTGCATTGTCGCCTGTATAAACGCCGCTCCAGTCTGGTCCCCTATGGCGAATCTTCTTGCTCATTTCCAAAACCTGAGACCTAAGTTCGTCACGCAAACCGTCTGCAATGGGCTTACCGCCGCATGCCAAATCAAAACAGCCAACAAATCCGCACATACCTGCACCTCTCTTGCATATCGTTAGACAAAAAAAAAGAGGCCGCAGATGTAACACCTTTGCACGATGCAAAAGAATTTCATCTGCGACCTCGTTGTCGTTATGCTAACTTTACTTTGTTGTTCCAGAAATGTCAAGAGTTGTATTCAGGCAAAATTCATGCTACACTGGTATCATGTTCCGAGAAATGAGAAGATTCAAGCAGCAGGTTACGGAAGAAGAGTGCGTAAAAATTTTAAAGAATGAGTGGCGTGGAGTTCTTGCTCTTTTGGGAGATGACGGCTACCCCTACACTGTTCCCCTGGATTTTTTTTATGACGATGAGGACAGAAAAATTTATTTGGCTCTGTTTGCACAATATAATGAGATATGATAAAATTCCATCGTAGGAGCGAAAAATGACCGCAAAAGAGATTGCAGACGAGCTGAAAAAACTCACAA
>CALCRU010000044.1 GCA_937894335.1 uncultured Treponema sp.
TGGGTGCAGGTTCGGGCTGGTACTGGGAAACGGTGTACCGCACGAACGTGCAGACTGCCTACAATGTTGGCCGTGCAATGGGATTTGCCGAGGACAAGCCGCTTGCGCTTGAGCTTGTGATTATCGACGACTCGCGCACAAGCGACATCTGCCGGCAGTATGCGGGAAAGCGTTTCATCCTTCCGTATGATCATCCGTTCTGGCAGACTCACTGGCCGCCCTTTCACTTCAACTGCCGAACGACTATCCGTGCGATTTACGACGAGAGCGAGCTTCCTGAGAACTGGAGCAACCCGAAGGACATCGAGGACGCAAACAACGGATTCGGCGCATACCCATTGAGCAACGACAGCTGGTGGGAAGAGCTGGCTAGTCAGGTAGCGAGGGCGAAAGAGTACGGCGTACAGGGGGAGATTCTTGGGGCGAAGGTTGCGCTGAAAGTTGATAAGATCTCAGAGACACCAGCGGATACTACTGCAAAAGAAAGCATTGAAAAACTAAGTTTCTACTCCGAAGATTTAAAAGATGAAGATAAACCCCTATTCGATGCCGACTATAAAAAAGCGAGTAATGAAGCAAAGAATTTTATAAGCAGATACGGCAAGGGTATGCGTATGGATTGTTATGCAGATACAGGTGGATATTATTCACCAGCTGACAATAAAATACACTTCAACATAAACAAACCTAGGGCAGAATCTATTGATTTTGGATATAAGAAAAACATGGTCACTTTTTTTCATGAAACTGGACATTGGCTTGATTACAATGCACTCGGTGAAGGAAAAACGATTCGTGATGGATTGCCAAAATTAAAAGCTTTATTGGAAAAAGATGCCTTAGATTATGTCAATCTTTTTCAGGGCAAAAAAGGAACCATAAAAAACTTTTTGAGAAATAGCCAGCAAGAAAAAAAACTGATGACGGAAATTTCAAAGGATATTTGGAAAAATAGCTCGACAAATTCTAATATATCTGATATATTTGAAGGAGTGACGAACGGAAAAATTGTGGATGGATACGGACACGGGAAAGCCTATTGGAAGCGTTCTGGTCAGCTTGAAAAAGAAGCTGTTGCAGAAATGTTCGAAACTCTGGCGACTGGTGGAGTACGAAAGGAAGCTATGCAAAAGTATTTTCCTAATGCCTACAAATATTTTGAGTCATATATAAAGGAGTTATTGAAATGAAACCAAATTTTGATTTCCAAGAGAAATTCGGTCATATTGCTCATTTCATGCCTGATGATGATTTAATGTACGAGCAGAATTCATCAGGGAAGCTCTTTCGTATTCCAAGGAATATAAAAGAAAAGAGACTTGAATTCCTTATGGAGAAAAGCCTAACAGAAAACAAGGACTTTGTTTTTGAAATGGTTAAAGACCATGAATTTATTTTAGACAGAGCCGTTGATTATTAACCCACAGCCCCGGACATCCGGGGCTTTTTGTTGAAGAAATTATAATAAAAATTGACATTAAGTCGATAATATGGTATATTTTATGTATGCAACGCCTTGCTTTCTTGCAAGGATATGGCCGCTTTTTTAAGCGGCTTCTTTTTTTATAGGGGATTTCTGCATGAATAAAGTTTCATTCTATATTGACGGATTCAATTTTTACTATGGCCTTTCAACGGCTAGAAGACAGAATCCAGATTGGAAGAAATTCTATTGGATTGATATGGTGAAACTCTGCACTAGTTTTCTTGGAGAAAATCAGGAACTCTGCAAAGTGGTTTATTTTACAGCCTCTCCCTTGGATGCAGAAAAAAGTAGCCGTCAAAGTTCTTTTCTTAACGCTAATAAATTACTGAATGGTGAAAAGTTTGAAATTGTCCGCGGCAAATATATTGAGAAACCAATACGCTGCCCAAACTGTCACAATAATTTTATGCGCCCCGAAGAAAAGAAAACGGATGTAAATATTTCCGTAAGGATGATAGAAGACTGCATAAACGGAAATACAGATACCCTTGTGCTGGTCAGTGCGGATTCTGACCTTATTCCTCCTTTAGAATCAATAAAGAGAAATTTTCCTGAAAAGAGCATAAAAGTATACTTCCCACCAAGTCGCTACAGTAGGGATATAAAAGATTTCCTATACTTGCAGAGAAAAAAACCAACATTGTTAGAAAAGAATATAAACAGATTTGAGGCAGCCGTTATGCCCGATATCATTGAGAAAGACGGCAAGCGATATACAATCCCTGAAAAATGGAAGATATGTTAGATAACTTACCGCCCCGAACTTCCAGGGGCTTTTTTATTGTTAATTATAATAAAATTGCCTCCCCGTGGACTTTTCTAACAAAAAATGATATATTTTCACTGCTTTTTTCCCGAAAATCTGAATGTTGTGGTATAATTAGGTGAAGGAGTTTCTAAATGACAATGGCATTGAAGGACTGCAAGAATCGCAAAGATGTGGATGCCGTTTTTAAGGCAAAAGGGACTTCTTTGGATAACTACGAGGCAAAAAACGCGATGCTCCTCGATGTTATGGGCAATCCCCAGATGTTCTGCTCTATCGGCAATCCTACCGATGAACAAAAATACGAAATGATTCTCATCTCTTTTCTTGGCGGCAAGTGGAAATATGCGGAGGCACTGTCCAAAGTATCTTATGGAAAGCTGAATATCTCATAGCGGATTTTTCATTCCATCCTCACCACCACAAAAAGCCGCTCTTTTTCTTCTCCACAGCCGTGAATGAAGGCTCAGGATCTGCAGCGCACTCACGCCATGCGCACACGCAGAGCATTGCCGCGCTCGCGCCGTCTCCGTGCCTTTTCCCCTTTGAGTCGCGGTCGGTCGTGCGCACTGCTGGAATCGTGGGGATTCCGTTTTTAAGAACAACAAGCGAAAAATCAGCCTTGATTGTCTCGTCATCAGGAACGGTAAAGTCTCCGCTTTCCATAAGGCCGTGCAAATCAGTTCCGTACTTTGCGTACCATGCATTGGTTTCCATAACCTGAATAGAAGAGCCCGGATGCCTGAGCATGGCATGTTCTCCAATCTGCTGGCCGTTACCCCGACTGTCTATTGCAAGCCCGCCGAATATCTTCCGCTCCTCAAGGAAATTTGTAACAAGGTCATTGAAAAGCTGCTGCTGCTCAAAGGGAGCGTTCTTAATCTCCACAATCAGCCGCACCGCAAGGGAAGTCTTTGCCACCTCCTCGCTGAACCAGTAGGTAGTAAGGTCTCCCGACCGTCCGAAGTCGTTTCCGCCATATACCAGGCTTTCAAGCGAGCCGAGCACCGGACGCACCTCCTGACTGAAAAACTTCTCAATCTCCCGGTTCTTGTGTCCCTCGCTCTTGTGAAGGAAACTGTCGGAACACTCCAGCCGCCTTATGTCATATCCGCTTTCGTCAGCTGTGGCATGATCCAAAAGCCCCCTGTTGAAGTAACGGCTTCCGCTCGCCCTCGGAATTACATCAAGCTCCTCATCTGGATTGTCGCTGTAAATCCTGTAAATCTGCTCGACGAACAGCCTTTCGCTTTCTTCGCTCCATTGCTTGCCCTGGGTAAGGCAGATTCGTTTGTACAGCCCCTGCGAAATTGCCTCGCGGAAGGTAATGCGGTGCAGGCTCCATTCCTTTTCCTTGCCGGAACGGATATTTTTAATCAGAGTGTTAAAGGGGTTGTCTTCGCCGTTATGCGTTGAAATCAGCCTTATCCGTCCGCCCCAAATCACAAGGGCTTTTGCCGCCTGCAGGACGCTGTCCAGGTCATCGAAGAAGGCCGCCTCGTCAATCACGACATTTCCCTGCTTTGAGCGGAGCGAGCGGGCAACGCCAGGAAGCCCCACAATTTCAGCCCCGGACGCAAAGGTAATCCTGAATGTAGTGATGGACTTGTCGGGATCATCAAGAAGCGGCTCTTCTATTTCTTCCAGTTTGCTTACGGCCTCCCCCAGTTTCTTGGCCCAATCCCCGGCATCCTCGATGTACTGGCGGCAGTTGTCCTTGTTAAAACTTATGTAATAGGTATTAGTCCAGCCATGGCAGGGTGCGGCATCAAGCACGGCATCGGCAGAATCTGTCCATGAGATACCGCACCGTCTTGTTTTTTCACAGACTTTAAGAGGACTTTTGTCTTCAAGCCATTCCCTCTGATATGGAAGGAGAAGGTCTAACGAGATGTCGCTATTGCTTATTGTCTTCATAAGTTACCTTCAGGCCGAGAATCTTAGCCTTGACGAACTCAACCCGCTCGTCGCTCCATCCGGCCTTCTTTCCCTCTGCCTCTACGGTCTTCGCCGCCTCGAAGAGCCCCTTCTTGTAGCCTCTCTCATACTCCAGCTTCACCCGTGCAATCTTTGCCTGCGCATCAGTATTTCTTGCAACGGCCTTCAGAAGCTCCTCTGGCGATATGGTGGAGAAGTTCTCGAACTTGTTCACTTCCTCAAGAAGCTTCGCCTGGACCATCTGAACGCTCGCCTCGGCGATGTTCAGCCCTGGAGTCTTACCCAGCTCGTTCACTATGGCAACGGCCTTTGCCGCGGAGTCCTTGTAAGCCTTCATCTGCGCCGCCTGGTCAACCAGAGTCCGACCAACTCCGCTCTTGGAGATGTCGTACCCCTCTGCTTTCAGGGTCTCCGTAATCTGCTTGTGGCTCATCTTGTCGTTAAAGTACATCTTGCATATGCGCTCCACAAGTCCCTGCATCTCAATCTTGTTTCTCTTAGGCATTTCTCGCACCCCTGTCTATCTTCGACTTGATGTCCTCAAGCGTGGACTTAATCCACCCCATGTCACCCGAAAGCGTCCGTAGCTGTACGGCTGTCTCAAGCTGGATGGTGTTCACCTTGGTTCCCAGTGCGTTGATGTCCTTCGCGTTGTGGTCAACATCCTTGCGCAGCTCCCGCATCTCCGCGTCAGCTTCTCCCTTGTCGCGCCCCATCCTGACGATGATTCCTACGACCCCGGCTATGGTTCCGACACCGCTTGCTATTGACACGACCAAAGTAAACACTTCCATAATTCCACCTCACTTACACATAATCCAGATTACCGTGCCCTCAGCCACCGCCGCCACTCCCAACACAATCGCTGTTGTCCTCCAGAAGGAAAGATTTTTTTTCTGCCTCATATAGGATTCGTTCAATTCGCTGAATTCCTTCTTCAATTCGGCAAGCGTGATCCGCAATATCTGAACTTGCTCCTGCAATTCTATCACTGACTGAGCCGAGTTCTCCGACATCTGTAATGCCTGATTCAATTTCTCTTCCAAGTCCCTGCATCTGCTCTTCCACAGCGTTGAGTCCGCTTTCCAGTCTTCCGACTGTTTCAATAGCAGATTCGTTTCTAGCCTCATAGAGTTCAGCTCGCTCCGTATCACGGTCAGATCCTCTAGAGGAATGACGACCGAGCCAGAATCCGACTGCGACTGAGCCCACCATGGCACAAAAGCAAATACAAACAATAGTAGCAATGCCCTTAATCTTACCTTCATCCATCAGCCTCCTCCTGTTCCAGATTTTTCTCTCCTGATTTTATGCCGAACTTCTTGTCGAGCCAGATTGAGCGGTACACGGGAGAATACGCCACGACGAAGAAAACTCCACTTGCAATAATTTCCCTCGCGTCAAGTCCAAAGGATGTTCCGCTCCAGATGACTGGGACAAATCCCTTGGCAAGAAAAAGAACCGCCACCCACACGGTCGCAAAGACAATCGCAAGAAGACTTATATTTTTTGCTTTCATTTTGCACCTGCCTTGCGCACAAGATGTGCCATCTTAAAATCCTTGTTACAGTGGCGGATTAAGGCCTTAAAATCTGCAAGAGGCATTTCAATATCGTTACCATTCTGATTAGCATATTCCGTGCGGTAATCTCCCCAGGAATCATCAAGAATAAAATGAGTAATGTTTCCGTCTTCATCAGCTTTATAACCCACACAGGCCACTACATGACCTATAGTCTTTTTACCTTCTGCAGTAAAAATGCCGGAAAGAACGGCAGCTCCGCCCTGAGTAAGGGTAAGCTGGATTTCTGCAAGGCTCCTGTTTTCACCCCATTCAACAGCAGACACTCCTTCCGCAAGAAGTCCGCACTGCCTCATGTAACGGTTTGTTCCGTAAGCAAGAACGGCATGCCATTCATTTGGAGCGTAACGACCAGGAGGATCTAATTTTCTCCAGAAAGTATCTACCGCTTTGTCTGCCAGAATAAAGTGCATGAGCGCATCTTCCGGCTGCGGATATTCCTTTGTAGAAAGTTTGCCTACATCCCATCCTGCTGCAGAAAGAGCTGCAATCATAGAAGTGACGTTACAGGCACCATTAGGCTTGAGTTTATTATTTCGCTGAGTGTAATAAGGTTTATTTTCAGAATTGTTCTTTTTCATTCTGCCATCCTCCGAGCTTTAGGATAGCAGACAAAAAAAATCCCCAGCGAGTGCTGGGGGGGAAGGTATTAGTCTTTCTTACCGATACTGTTTACATCAATATTTTTCAAAAAGTTTTTGCTTCTTCCGTCTCTTGATAAAATAATTCTAAACCAAACAGGATCCCGTTCTTGCGCATCTTTTAAAATCTTAAAACTTTCCTCTGTTAGCCAGCCATCCATAAGAGATATATTGTCGTATACAGTTTTTGACTCTATATGTTCTGCCTTCATTAATGTTACTGTTTTTTCATAATTTATATTTAGAACCTTAAATTCTCCTTGTACCGTATAATAATCTGGTAATCCGTCCGACTTAGGCTGCTTTCTAGGCTTTTTCATTTCATCAGCTATATTTTCAGCATCGCCAGTAGTTATTGGTTTATTATCAATAGCTATTTTTTCAGGAGCTGTTACTGCAAGTCCGTTTGCAAAACTTCTCATTCCCTCTATTGCGTCGTGTGTTATAGATTGAATAGAGGTCAAATACTCCTTATCTTTTTCAGTTTTTGCAAGTTCTATCTTTGTATCAAGTTCCTTTCGTTTTGTTTTAAATGCATTTGCAATTGCAGGGGCAACAATTCCTTTTATAGCCCACGCACCTGCAACGATACCTGTAACTGCTATTATTGTTTTAGAAAGTTCTTGTCCTGTCATATTGTTTACCACCTCTGGTATTATATCTTTTACAAAACCAATAACGGCTTCTGTACATCCTGGCTTAATTTCAACTTTTATCTCTAAAGCCCTAAGTTCTTCATCTGTCAACTGTTTATTAGATGAAGGTCCATATTTTTGAGTACGATAAACATGATATACTTTATCCTGATAATCAGCTAATGCTTTTATAAGACTTCCGGTAAGAGAAGAATTAAATTTATCACCTTCAATCTTCATTGAAACAGAAAGTCTATCTGCTTTCAAAACCGCTGACGTTAAATACTCTTCATTATCAATGTTATTTAAGAAATTTATAAACTCTTCTTCATTAGATATTTTTATTTCATTTGCCATACTTAATTATAACACAAATTTGGCAAAATAATTAAAAATTATTTTGCTTTTTTTTGATTTAGGTATTGACATAATCAAACGGTTGTGCTATTATAGAATCATAAGGAGGACGACATGGCCAAGAAAAAAGAAAAGCCGAGTTGGTTAGACCTTGCAAATCTAATAATCAACTTCGGCTTGTTCGTAGTTGCGCTACTGGCTCTGATTCTTAAATAAGATTCAGAAGTAACCCAATAAAAGGTAAGGCTAGCCACCTTGCCTTTTATTAAAGTTTAGTCATTGTACGGAGGTTTGTCAATGATTACAAAAAGACTTGTAAATATTCTTTCAAACATATTCCGTTTTGCAGCACTTGCAATTCTGATTATTATTCTGGTGGTAAAATAATGGAACCCAAAAAATCCACCCACGGCGGAGCCCGAGAAGGTGCAGGACGTCCCGCTTCTGGAGACCCTACAAAGAAATTCTCCATGGCCGCCAAAACATCAGAGTATGAACTTATCAGCCAGGCAGCAAAAAAAGCCGGAAAAACCATAAGCCGCTACCTGGTAGATCTAGCCCTAAAAGACATCAACAGTTAGCACATCAGCCCCGCAACACCTTGCGGGGTCTTTTTATCCCTACATCCCCAATCTCGACACCACCCCTCGCACCAGGTACAGCGCGCGTAAATCTTCTTTTTTTACGTTGGTGTCGCCAGCGTAAGCCGGGTTAATAGACCGCAGAATAATGTATTCTTCCGTCTTGCCAGGATGTACAGTTTTTACAACGCGCCATGCATCTGTGATTACCAGGTAGATTTCGCCCCAGAGAATCTGGTCGCAGGTTACGGCCTGGCTTACGGCAATAACGTCGCCATTGGAGATTTTGGGCTCCATGCTCGAACCGTACACAGGGAAACACGCAATGCAGTCTTTGAAGCCCGGAATGGAAAGCACTCCCGCAGGCGTTTCTTCCTTGAGGTCCAGTGATTCCGCAATGTGCACCATAACGTCTATGTCGTAGAACGGAATGCAAGCTGTTTCTTCTCCTTCTGCAGGGATGATTTGCAGGGGTGAAGCTGCTGCAACATCCGTGATGAACATTTCGCCCTCACCAGTTAGAAGCCAGTTGATGTTGATTCCTGATTCTGCAAATTTACGATAGTTTTCAGCATCAATCGTAGTCTTTAATTGCCCGCTTAAATACCTTGCCAAATTTGCATAGGCAAATCCAAGTTTCTCTGCAAACTCTTTTTTGCTTGCAACCATCTTTCTTTTCGTCATTTCCTCATAAAGAGATTCAAGTCTTGTCATAATTTCCTCAAAAGTCGTAAATATTACGATTATTTTCGTAATATTTACTTGACAATCATCATATTTAAGATATAATCGTAATTGTGATGAAAAGTTGACAAATCAACTTGCTAATTCTCCACGGAAACAATGCAGATTTATTTGTCAACTAATCAGAATATCGACAGAAAAGGAGGAAAAGAAGAGTGAAAAACCAGAAGCCAATGACAGATGAAGAACTCAGAGAATTCATCGCACAGAAAATGGCAGAGAATAAAGCCAAAGCCCTTGCTCGTGCATCAAAGAAAATCACACCCGAACAGGGCTTGTACATCAAGTACAGATTGAAGTGCGTGGGAACATCAAGCGCAGACATAGCGTTGGAACTCGGTTGTTCAAAACAGAATGTTTGCAACGTTCTTTCCGGCAAATCACACAGCCAGCGCATAGAACGTGCGGTTGCATCCCGTCTCGGCTACAAAAGCTGGAACGACATGGTAACGGAGCTGAGGGAGAAGGCAGCATGATGTGCGATGAAAATGATCTGCCGCGTAAGATTGCGGTCTTCAACGCAATGGCACGGTGCATCTCGGAGAACTGGCCGGAATGTGAGCTGGTCGCCAATGTCCCCGGATACGGAGCGGTGCCGAGTGCCGAGGTGCCCATCGAGAACGTGGGCATCTACCGATCGGGAAAACTCCTTGCCCACAGGCTGCTTTCCACAAGCGGAACTGCGGCAAGGATGATGAAGGAAATCTGCGGGGCATTCTGTCTCGCCCTGGAACAGGAGGAAAAACATGTTCAGAAAAAGAATTGAGCAACCCTGCATTGCGGACACAGGCGTCGGCGCACCCTATGTGGCAAACCCGGAGTCCATCGTCCGTAAAAGCGCGCACATGCTCTGCACCCTGCCGGAAGCAAGTCCGCTCCGTGCATTCTGGAAAAACGCATACCGCCGCTCGGTGGAGGAAGTCAACATCAGAAGCGTGATGAGGGAGGAAGCCATGGGACTTTGGAAAAACGGAAGGAAGCCGCCATTCATGGAAAGCGGCAGCAAGGAGGACCTCACGGCAGAGCGCATACCGTATGCGGTGGCCGCCATGAGCTACGAGGGGCTCCAGTTCGCGGCGGCGGGATTCTTCATGCTTGCCAAAGACATGGGGCTTTCACCTTCGGACGCGGTGTGGCTCATAGACGTAAAGGGAAACAAAAGGGGAAACGTGACCGCACTCACAATTTCCCCCGCAAAAGAAAGTCCTGACGGCAATGATGCCGCCTAGACATAAAACATATTACCATAAGGAGAAAAAAATGGGAACAAGGTATAAGCCAGAAGGTTCAAAAGTTGAGAGTCTTGAAGATGTAGAACAGGCTCTCAACGAAATCAGGAATGCAGAAAGCGAAATCTTTAAGATTGATTCTGCCGCAGATGTTCAGATTGCCAAAATCCGTGAAAAGGCTGCAAAGGACGGAGAGAAATACCGCAACTCCATTCAGGCAGCTGTTGCAAAGGTTCAGTCATACGCAGACTACAACAAGGACGAGCTTTTCAAAAAAGCTAAATCCATTGAGCTTGAAAACGGTACATTCGGTTACCGCCAGAGCACAAAGGTAAGCGTTAAGAAAGTTACAGGCGAGCTTTTGCACAAGCTTATTGAGCGTAAGACTGAGGAAATGAAAGCAGAAGCAGACCGCGGTATTAAGGCTCAGCTCAAAGAAGAAATTGCAAAACTTGAAGTCTGTATCAAGGTTGAAGAAAAGCTTCAGAAAAAGGCAATCGGCGAACTTTCGGACGAAGCTCGTCTTGCAATTCAGGCACAGAAAATTACAGAAGATCAGTTCTTCTGTGAAACAAAAAAAGAAGAAGTCAATCAGGAGCTTCTCAAAGCAGCAGACTGAAATAATCGGGCTGGAGCTATCTGGATGTCAGCTCCAGCTGACAAAGGAGTTTTTTAAATGAACAGTCTAGTACAAAAAAACAGCGCACTTACACCAGAACAGGCTTTTCCTTTCCGCCGCGAAATTGATTCGTGGGATATGAACAGTGCGGTACAGGCCCTCAGGCCAAAAGTTGAACAGCTCAAAAGTGTAAGCCTGGATGTTGCCCGCGATCTTTGGATTGCACATGAAGCTCTTGCCCAGAGAGGAGGAGACCGCCGCAGTGAAGATGCACAGACCTTCGGCTTTTGCGACTTCCTGGAGCTTGTAGGGCTTTCAAAAAAGACAGCCTATCTTTGGCTCAAGCTTTATGATGCAGCAAACGACAGAGTTCTTACACCGGAAGAATATGCGCTTGAAAATGCAAAGAGTGCAAATCCGCAGCTGCCACAAGTAGATGCAGAGTTTGAACATCTTATTGCTCACGCAATGGCAACTGGAGAACGTCTTGCAGGCTGGACCAATGAGCACGAACGTGTTTACAAAATCCGCAAGGCAAATGAACGCGCTGCAGAACTTGCCCGCACTTGGGGAAAGAAGAAAATCCGCCTTAACTGGGGAGATGATGATTACTTTGCAAAAACTCTTCTTCACAACGGCAGACAGTACACAAAAATCAATCTTGAAAACCGCGACCAGTACGAAGCTCAGCTGAATATCTTTGGTGCTTTGGCAGATTTTCTTACAAGCATTGAAAATCCGGCAACCCGCCTTGCAGCTGTGTGTAACATCGGCTTGCGTGTTCGCGAGCTTGTAAACGAGATTGCAGAAACAGACAGAGAGCTTAATGCTTTTACGGGAGTTGATGCATGAGCGGAACTGTCAGAACCTTTGCACCTGTGACAGATAAAAAATATCCTCTGCGCGCCGCTGTGTACGATGCATTCCGCAAACGCAGTCCGCTTATCTCAAAGGCAAGAGCCTATGAGCAGATTGCAAATCAGTTCAACATTTCTGTTCCTACTGTTCAGCGTTATATCCGCAAAATGGAAAACGGTTCTATGTTTGCCCTTCCGGAAGGAAGACAGGGCCGCCATGTTTATGCATGGGATGACGAAGCACTGAGTTTCTTTACAAACTTTATGCTTGCCGCCATTCAGCAGGTAGGCGGATGTACTGTGCGTAATGCTTACAACAACACAAAGGCAGAAGCTCAACGACAGGGCTGGCAGATTGGAAGCGAAGCAAGTGCATACGTCCACGCCCGAAACATCAGCCCCGCAATGAAGCTTCTTGCAAAAGGCGGTCAGCGTGCTTTGGATAATATGTTCTACATCAGCCGCGACCTTTCTAAACTGTTACCTTTCCAGCTGATAGTCGGCGATCAGCACATCTTTGACTTCTGGTGTCTTAATCCAAATTCTACAGGCAAAAAGGATATGTACATCAGGGCAGAATGCTATCTCTGGCTTGATATGGCAACACGACTTGTGTACGGAATCAGCTTTGATATTGCTTATAACACTTATACCGTAACACGAGCCTTGCGAATGGGAATCAAAAGATTCGGTAAGTTTGAAAGCACCTACAACGATAACGGTTCAAGCGAAAAATCAAAGCTTGCAGACCAGATTGTAGAACGCCTGCAGAACTACGGAGTACGTTTCCTGGACGAAGCAGATTTGTACCACGCCGACAACGGACGCTACATTGTCGAAGACACAGAGGGGCTTGTTGTAGACGTAGTTCCAACAAAAGCTGAATGGGAAAAGCAGCACCGCAGAATCTTTGCCCGTGTAAAGAACGCAAAGACAAAACCAATCGAGCGATTCTTCAACACACTTGAACAGATTCTGCGTGACCAGTGTCTGCCGGGTCTTGTAAAAGGATTGGCAATTTCTGCACCAGAAGAAGAACAGGCAACAAAACGTCTGGAATGGCAAAAGCAGAACGGCTACATCCTTTCTTACGACGAGTTCATTCATCAGGTTGTTAAGGCAATCGACATCTACGAAAACCGCGTTCATTCTTCACTCGGCTGTTCACCAAAAGAAAAGCTTGAACAGTACAAGCGCGACGGCTGGATGCCTACCTTCATAGATCCTCGTGATGAAGCATACCTTTTCATGGAAAGCACAATGCGCCAGGTAAAAGGCGACAGAATCGAACTGAACGGAACAGAGTACATTGGTCCAGATTTAACACAGGAAATGATTCTGCAGAACCGCGGAACCCTTGTTGCTTACAACCGTCAGAAGATAGAAATCCGCTACGATCCGGAAAATCTTGACCTTGGTGTATTTGCAATTGAACCAGGAACAAATCACGCAATTGCGCTCCGTCCTGTAAAGAAGATTGACATGCTTGATGACCAGGAAATGCTCGAACAGCTCGAATGGAAAAAACGCAATATGCGGGCCGTTCAGGAAGCGTTTAAAACTGCCACACAAAACAAGAACGTGCGTGTTCTTTCTGAGCCGCAGAAGTTTACAGAACTTCACACTGCAGAAGAACTTGCAGAAAAAGCAATGCAGAATCAGCTTGAATATACAAAGCCGGAAACAGTAATTCCGACACCTGTTATAAAAAAAGCTGATGTGGAAAAAGAAGAAGTACGCGACATTCCACTTGCAGTAAGCAGACGGAAAGAAGATTTTGGAACAATGCCACAATCTTACAACCGTCGCGAAGAGAGCCTTTCACAGGAAGATTTCCTGGAAACTCTTGCTGCACGAATCGGAAACGAAAATGTACTTCGTGCCCACGGTAAACCGGTATTCTACACCGACCGCGAGCGTTATGAATACATCTTGAATCAGTTCTATTCAGGCGAACATTTAAGCCGAGAAGATTCTGATTTTAAGTTTGATTATGAAAGCAAAATGACACCCAACGAAGAAAATTATTTTGCCTCATACATCAAAGAAAAATTTCACAGATAACACATAGGAGAAGAAATTATGGATTTAAGGAATTGGATTGAAAACAACAGACTTTCCATGCAGGAAGCAGCCCGCATAATCGGCGTTGATAAATCTCAAATCGTCAAAATCTGCCAACATAACTACCCAAACTGGCAAGAAAAAGAACTTGAGTATATCGAGCGCCTCAAGAATGCGGGCTACACAAACAGTATACCACAAGGTATTGCAATTGATACAGACGTGCTGGTGCTTACGCCAAGCGTTTCACGCTTCAAAGCTCTTGCAGATGACCTGATTGCGCCGGAAGGAACGCTCTCAAGCTCTATCGGAATGGCAATCGGAACCGCCGAGCGCGGAAAAACACACTCAGCAAAATGGTACGTTCAGGAAAATCAGAATGCAGCTTATGTTCTATTTGTGGACGGCTCAACCAAAACACAACTCATGCGCGACATCTGCGAGGCCGTTGCACACACAAGGCCACACAGCTTTGGTGAATGCCTTACCGTACTTGAAGAAAACTGCAAGTACACAAGACGGCTTGTAATCATAGACGAGGCCGACAAGCTCCCTGTCCGCTATCTTGAGATTATCCGCGCCGTAAACGAACGCTGCCAGCTTCCGTTCCTTCTCGTAGGAGAGGAAGGGCTTAAAACAAAAACAGACAGAATCCCGCGCCTCAGAAGCAGAATCAGAAATCCTATAGTTCTCTTCGACCGCGCCCAGGCAGTAGATGTTGCCGCCTATTACCACGAAGCAGCCGGAATCGAAATCAACAAAGATACAGCCGACAGACTTGTGCGTCATGCTCAGGGAGGCTTCCGCTCAATTGTCAACGACTCAATCGCAATCAGCAAGATGGCAAAAGCTTCTGGACTTGCCACCATCACCGACAACATGCTCGACAAGCTTTGTGCATAGGAGGGTAAGATGGATAACCGTTCAAACAGAAGCCGCTTAATCAGCAAAATACACGCACAGAAAAACGCTGCAGGACTTGATGATGCAACCTACCGCATCATCATCTCCGGGGCCAGCGGAAAGCAGAGCTGCACCGAATGTTCCATGAAGGAGTTGAAGCAGATTTTTACAGACCTCAATTCCGTTCTTGAAAAACAGGGCAAGCAGACATTCCGCTATTATCCGCGATGGGAACAGCCAACGCTTAAAGATGCCGTAACCGCAAGAGCAAAGAAAATCCTTGGAGAAGACTGGCAGAACCGTTTAGACAGCTTCGCAAAATCCAAGTTCTCAAAGGAAAGCTACACTCAATGCGATGGCTCTGAACTTCGCCGCATCATGGCTTTCCTTACGGTAGAGGAGCGCAGGGAGCGTGGAGCAGAATGAAAGAATCCTGGCTGTTCTCTAAGGACGAAATGTCTCAACCCCCGCTGACAGAAGAGCAGAAAAAAAGCCTCATCCGCCGGATAATCGACAGCGCGCAGATGGGCTTTCAGTACATGTACAAGGTCAAGGAAGCCGCCGGACTACTCCATATTACCTACGACGAAATCCAGACATTGCTCAACTACTACAAGCTCGACTGCATCGTAATCCGCGACACAATCATCCGCATCCCCTGGTGGAGCCTTGCCGAATACCTCATAGACCCCGCTGAGGATGTCGAAGCAGCCTTTTACGCATACTTAAAAACACTTCCGCACAAAAAGCCGGAAGAAAAGAAAACTGCATAACGCAGAAGGAACCCAAATGAAAAATAATCTTGCAGATTTGAATAATCATCTTTTTGCAATGCTTGAAGAATTAGAAGATGACGAACTCGACCAGGACACACAGAAGCTTGAAAAAACACTGAAAAAAGCGAGGGCAATAAGCTCCATTTCTTCTCAGATTCTCAAAGTTGCAAATGTACAGATCCAGGCAATAAAGACAATGGAAAATTGCAATCTTTTAAATAAAGATATGCCAGCTCTCCTGGCAATTAAAGACAGTTCAACAGAATCAGCATCACGCCAGAAGCTTCTTGGAGGTGTGAAATGAAAGAAGAACGCTATCCACCACATATACGTAAATTCCTGATTGAAAATAACAAGGGTAAATCAGCCAGGGAAATCACAGAGCTTTTGAACACAACCTTTGGCAAAGATTACACAGTTGCAGGAATAAAAGGATTACGCGCCAGAATGCATCTAGTCTCAGGACTTACAGGACATTTTGAAAAAGGCCATGTTCCAGCCAACAAAGGAAAGAAAGGATATTGTTCTCCCGGATGTGAAAAAGGATGGTTCAAAAAAGGACATATTCCTCATAATTGTGTACCTGTAGGAACAGAAGCTATGACAACAGACGGATATTTAAAAATCAAAGTAGCGGAGCCGAATCAATGGCGTTTCAAGCACATAATGGAATGGGAAAAGCACAAGGGTAAAATTCCTGATGGCTACATGATTAGCTTTAAAGACGGCAATCATTACAACTTCAGTATTGAAAATCTGATGTGCATTTCCAGGAGTGAAAATGCAATTCTGAATCATCAGAAACTCAGATCCGAATCTGCAGAACAAACAGAAACCGCCGTTATCCTGGCTAAACTAAAACACAAAATCCAGCAGAAAAACAAAGGAGGACAGAGCAAATGACATTGAAATTTATAAGCAGCGATGACAAGGATTCCGTAGAATGCAAGGACTTGTGCTACGGAGAAATAATGGTTCTGATGTGCCGCATTTTGTGCGACGATAACTGGAAATACCAAGTTATCCCGGACAAAGAAGAGGAAAAGAAAAATGATGTTAGCCATAGTGGAGAGAAATTATCATGACAAAACCACAGAAACGAAACCGCACATTTGTCGAATGGTACGAAAACGCAGGCTGCGGACGACAAATTTGTATCGGAAAAACTGAAGAAGAAAAACTGGAAATTGCTTTTGTTGAGGGAATGAAAGTTGTTTTAACTTGTTTCGGACTTTGTAGGAAATCTACAAAAAAAATGCTTATGGCCAAGGAGAAATGAACAATGCTTAACTTTATACTCACAAATTACTGGTGGAATGAATATGAATCAGGAAGAAAAACACATGAATACCGCATCAGAAACGCTTATTGGGATCCAAGAGTCAGAAATGCGCTTATCCAAAAATTCGGTGAAGAAAAAGGATTCAACTTCTTTAGAAAGCTTACAACACCATCTTCGACAAAAGAAATCTCTGCCATAGAATTCCCCAAAAACTTAATCTTGCCCTGCCGATTCAGACGCGCTTACACATCAAAATTCGGCTTGGCAAGCATCCCTTCAATCTGCATCAAAAACGGAAAAGACACCGACTTAAAAGCAGATGATTGGGTATACGACTTTGAAATCAGTGACTTTTCATGCTTACCATTCTGAGCATAAATACAGGGAGGAAAAATGAACATAATCAGCGACAACGATATTGATGAAGACCTTGCAAAACAGTTCCTTTCAGCAACTTATGATGGCATAAATTTATTGCCCCAAGTTCCCGAAAGGTTAACAGAAAACCTTGTGGCGGCAATACTTAATGTTTCTGAACCCACCATAAAGCGAATGAAAGAGGATAAGCAAATTGAACTAACTAAGTCTTCTATCTTGTCTTATATTAGAGGTAATTTTTTAGCATGCCGGCCCCTTGATATGACCAGTTCGGCGAATAAAACCACCCCGAATAGCCCCATCTCCCCCCAGATGACCCCATAAAAAACATCACCTTTTCTTATAATTTTAAATCAAAATTTTTTGAAAGTGACAATTGCGGAACTCAAGGAAGGTTATCTTTCTGCTGTAATTCATCAGCTTACAAAACTCATGATTGAATACAATGCCATTGTCGTTATGGAAGATTTGAACTTTGGCTTTAAGCGAGGGCGATTCCATGTGGAAAAACAGGTTTATCAGAAGTTTGAACACATGCTTATTGATAAGCTTAACTATCTTGTGTTCAAAGACCGAGGTTTAACAGAAGCGGGCGGTGTTTTAAACGGCTATCAACTTGCGGGACAGTTTGAAAGCTTCCAGAAACTTGGAAAGCAGTCTGGCATGCTCTTTTATGTTCCTGCTGGATATACTTCAAAAATTGATCCGAAAACTGGTTTTGTAAGCATGATGAACTTTAAAGATTTGACGAATGTTCACAAAAAACGTGCGTTTTTCAGCAAGTTTGATGATATTCATTTTGATGATGCAACCGGCTCTTTTGTGTTCACATTCGACTATAAGAATTTTGATGGCAAAGGAAAGGAAGAAATGAAACAGACAAAATGGTCAGTGTATTCCAAAGACAAGAGAATTGTTTACATCTCCAAAACAAAATCTTATGAAGATGTTTTGCCTACTGAAAAATTAAAGACTCTGTTTGAAAATGCCAGACTTGAATATGCGTCGGGAAATAATCTTATTGATTCAATTATGGAAATTGGCGCGGATTTAAAAGACGGAGCAAAGCCTTCAAAAGAAATTGCAGATTTCTGGGATGGGCTTCTTTATAATTTCAAGTTGATTTTGCAGATGCGAAATTCAAATTCCAAAACAGGAGAGGATTACATTATCTCTCCAGTTATGGCAGATGATGGTACTTTCTTTGATTCACGTGAAGAATTCAAAAAAGGAGAGAATGCAAAACTTCCTGTTGATGCAGACGCAAACGGTGCATATCATATTGCGCTTAAGGGATTGTCGCTGATAAATAAGATAAATCTTGCAGATGAAGATGAACTTAAGAATCTAAAAATATCAATGAGTAATGCTGACTGGTTCAAGTTTGCGCAAGAGAAGGCTTATGAAAACTGACGAAGACAAATCCCTCCAGCAGATAAAGCTTTTTGAAGACAGTAAAATCCGCTCGGTTTGGGATGAAAAAGAAGAGCAGTGGTATTTTTCTGTGGTGGATGTGGTAGCCGTTCTTACGGAAAGCGTGAATCCCCGGGACTATTGGTTCAAGATGAAAAAGCGCGTCCATTCAGAAGATGGAATTGAGTTGTCGACAATTTGTCGACAACTGAAAATGCAGTCTCCTGATGGAAAAATGAGTGAAACTGACGCCGCAAATGTTAAGGCTCTTCCACGATGATTTGAACGGTGACCAGGATGGAACTCTACCTAAAAATCAGCTACCTGAATGATTTTATTTTCTGTCCTCTTTCCATTTACTATCATCAGTTGTACGGTGAACTTTCGGAGCGCATGTATTACGGAAGCGCGCAGTTAGACGGAAAGGCAGCACATTCTGCGATAGACGAACAGCGTTATTCAACTCACAAAAATATTTTGCAGGGAATGGACATTTATTCCAGCGAGTACAACCTGTGTGGCAAAATAGATTTGTTCGATACAGAAAAAGGACTTTTAACTGAACGCAAAAAACACATCGACACAATTTATGATGGCTATATTTTTCAACTCTATGCTCAATGTTTGTGTTTAAGAGAAATGGGCTACACGGTAAAGTCAATGCGTTTTTATTCCAGTGATAACAACAAAGTGTATCCTGTTGCACTTCCTGAAGAAAACAAAGAAATGCTTGAAAAATTCAAGGCGACAAACAAGGCAATGCAAAGTTTTTTGCCTGCTTCCTATGAGCCCGAAAATGAAGACAAGTGCCGTCATTGCATTTATAACGATTTTTGCGACAGGCCTCTTGCGCCAAAAGCCTATTGCGGCGGTTTTTAGCGGAGCAAGTTTATGATGAGTACGCGGGATTTTGAGTTCAAGCAGATTGCGTTTGTCTTTACCGATGAAGGAGAAAAAATTAGTTTTAAGAATGACAATCTTTTGATTACTGGCCCAGATGGAAAAGTAAAGCATCAGTCAACTTGCTACAGGCTCTTTTTGCTTTTTATCTGCGGCGATTACTGCCTTACAACGGGCTTGCTTGACCGTTCCAAAAAGTTCGGATTTACAATCGTCTTTATGACTCCAAATCTTCGGGTAACTGCAATGCTTCCTTCAAAAGCAGAAGGAAATGTTTTGCTCAGAAAAAAACAGTATGACTATAACAAAACTGATATTGCGGCACATGTCATTTCGAATAAGATTCATAATCAATGTTCACTTCTAAAGAAAAAACGAAAGAAAACAGAAGAGAAAAAGAAGTCATAAAAAAACTTGAACAGTTTGAAAAAGATGTCTTAAAGCCTGATTTGACCGGCCAGGAAATTATGGGAATAGAAGGAATCTGCGCAAAACTATATTTTAAATCTTTATTTGCAGAGTATGAATGGAAAAGCCGTCAACCCAGGACAAAATGCGACATGACAAATACGCTCATGGATATAGGTTACACAATTCTCTTTAACATTATAAATGCCCTGCTTGAAATGTATGGTTTTGATGTGTATGTGGGAATTCTGCATACTCAGTTTTTTCATCGTAAATCACTTGTCTGCGATTTGGAAGAACCCTTCCGCCCTATTGTGGATGCTGCAATTTTAAAGGCCTTGAATCTTGGGCAAGTGAGCGAAAATGATTTTTGGAAAAATCAGAACCAGTATATTCTGCCTTGGAAAAATTCAAAGAAATATGTTGGAGTAATTCTTAACGCACTTATGGAATACAAGAATGAAATTTTCATTTATCTGCAATCTTATTACCGCGCTTTTATAAGAGACAAATCTGCAGAAGAATTTCCTGTTTTTGATTTATTTGATGAGGAGGAATAAAAATGCTTTTGATTAGTTATGATATCAGCAACGATAAAGTACGAACTAAATTTTCGAAATATCTTTCAAAGTTTGGATTCCGCCTACAGTATTCCGTTTTTGAGATAACAAACAGTGATACTGTATTGAAAAATATTGAAGCGGAAATTCAAAATACTTACATGAAGACCTTTACAGAAGAGGATTCTATCATTATATTTAACTTGTCGGAAACATGCAAAAAAACATGCTACGGCTTTGCCAAAAACGAAGAAAAAGAAGTCTTTGTAATTGGCTAAAAGTTGCAAACCCTGGGTCTTACTGGAGTTTTTTATGAAAAAACAAGCATTTTCGTCAATTTTGACTGTAACAAATGCAAAAAACAGCAAGATACAGTACCGTTGTACATCGCGAAGGGTTTGAACTTCATATTAAATTTCTACTGTTGTAGATAGCATTGCCATTGTATCAGTATCAAGTTTGAACTTCATATTAAATTTCTACTGTTGTAGATTTGATTACGATTTCGTCCATGTCTTGTTTGAACTTCATATTAAATTTCTACTGTTGTAGATTCAATATCGCAATCGTCCACTCCCATGTTTGAACTTCATATTAAATTTCTACTGTTGTAGATCAACATCGTTGCGAGCGTGAGCTAATGTTTGAACTTCATATTAAATTTCTACTGTTGTAGATAGAGCGTCATACACGTCTTTCTTGTGTTTGAACTTCATATTAAATTTCTACTGTTGTAGATGAGGGTTTTTTGGTTCAGATGTAATGTTTGAACTTCATATTAAATTTCTACTGTTGTAGATTTAGACCTTCTTTTACTTGACATGCAGTTTGAACTTCATATTAAATTTCTACTGTTGTAGATAGATATACAACATCCTTTGGCTCAAAGTTTGAACTTCATATTAAATTTCTACTGTTGTAGATATAATCAAAATCTTGCTCATCAGAAGTTTGAACTTCATATTAAATTTCTACTGTTGTAGATCATACCGATTTACAGTTTCTTTCGTTGTTTGAACTTCATATTAAATTTCTACTGTTGTAGATTATGGCGGTTAAACCGTAAACTACAGAGTTTGAACTTCATATTAAATTTCTACTGTTGTAGATAAAATTGGCAGCCAGCGTTGAAGGTGGTTTGAACTTCATATTAAATTTCTACTGTTGTAGATGCTAAACAGTCTGAACAGTCCGCTAGTTTGAACTTCATATTAAATTTCTACTGTTGTAGATATAGAACAGGAAGTTATAAAATTGTAGTTTGAACTTCATATTAAATTTCTACTGTTGTAGATTATAAGGGAGGTATTTTGAAGTATACAGTTGAAGTAATAAGGGCGAAGGACGGCTTGAAAAAGTCCTGCATAACAAGCGACTGCACAACGGAAGAAGAACAAAAAAAATGTTTCAATTCCTATGACTTGTTTTACAGGGCTGGACAATTCAAGGCGTATAAAATCACTGATGAAAACGGACTTGTTGCCGTGAAAAAAGGCGACATCTGATTTTTAAATTTGCCCTTCGGTTTAAAGGCGGTTGCTATTTACGGCAACCGCCTTTTTTATTTTCTGCTATCCGAAATTCAGGAAAGGACAACTTGAAAAATGGCAATGGAAATTGCAAGGGAATTTACAGAAACGGAAGCCCCAGAATTGGTAAGGCTTCTTGATGACAGAACAGAAAGGGAAGTATACAAACTTCTTTCAGTATAGAATTTCATGCTTGCCGTATTGCTACATGAATTCTGGTGTTCGTACAAGTATACAGGACGCATTCCGGCATAAAGGCAGGCATAAAGCCTGCAAGGGGGTAATTATGGCAAGGTTAAAGGGCATGTACGCTACAAACGCACACATCTTTCTGATGATGGAAGGCTGGCACTTAGAGTTTGAACTTCATATTATTCTACTGTTGTAGATCTCCAGTTCCCTCGCCACAGGGCAAGGCTGAATCCCCAAGTGACCAGTGCAATGAAGATGATTACCAAGGGCATGAAGGCGATGTTGCCGCTGGGGAGGAAGCCGTACCAGTCGCAGCGAGAGGTGGCTTTGCCGTTTTCTAGGTGGAGCATGATGTTGGTGCAGTAGAAGACGGTATAAAGTAGCATGGGAACTGTACCCAAAAGCGTTAGGCGCAAGGGGATGTCTGGGGTGCGTTCAAAGAAGATGAATGTTACAATGCAAAGTACCGGTATTAAAAAATGCATGAAGAGGTTGCTGTTCAAAAAGAGAGAAAAATATCCGTTTGAGGATGTGGGGGCCAAAAAGAAAACAGTTACCATCACGGTTAGTGTTACGCCAGCTGTGGCTGCAAGCTTTAAAATGTAAAGCCAGCGGGGAAGCCCGACCGTATTTTCCTTTCTATGACAGAGGAAATAAACGAGGGCCACAAAAGAAACTATTCCAGCAAAGACATTTGAATCAACTGTAAAGTACTTGAATTCTGCAAAACCCATTGCGGTAAACTGGGAAGAGGGTCCCATAAAGCTGAATCCAACGAACATTGCCGTTGCAGAAAAAGTGGCAAGTGCAAAGATAAGCGCATTCAGTATGCAGGCTGTTTTTTGTCTTGCATTCACTTTAATATTACCTCGTTTGCATAGCGTTCCGCCCGTGAGGCGTCTTTTGTTGAGATATAGAAAAATTCTTTTGCCTGTTCCCTACTGTATCCTTTAAGCACAAGTTCGGCACGGCACAAAAACCTAAGGGCTGCTGTGGAAGAAAAAATATCCAAGTCCATCTGCCCCAGAGTTTCTTCCGCCATTTGTAGGGCAAGGGGTGCGTCTTCTTCTAGCATTTTTTGCAGGTCGCCAAGGGTTTCTTTCTTAAGCCAGGCAAACTGTTCCAAATAACTTTCCGCAGAATCATCATAAATTTCTGCGTTGCACAGTTTTGCAATCTGTTCAAGGAAAGAGCGCATATTCCTGCTGTAGCGCATGTATTCTCCAAGCGAAACGGAATCTATGCGGATGTCGTTTGCGTCATCATTCATTATTTTTGTGTGGACTTCTTCGGTATAGTTTGCAACGGTGTCTCGAATACGCATAAAGTGTTCATCTGCAATTTCAAGAAGTCCGGCTAGACGAGAAAAATCTCTTGAAACGGCACGAGGCACTCCAAACTTTGTCTTGTAGCCCAAATCGTGGTCCATTACCGCCCACACATGCTGCATAAGCGAGCACATTTGAACTTCAAATCGCTTGTTCAAAAGTTCCTTGGGAATGCTTCCGTCGTCCCTAAGCGAGCAGATGTAATGAACAGAAAGATAGCCAAATGAATTTATGTCTAGGATTTTTCTTTTGTCTATTGATTCTTTCCAGTCTACATCAAAAAGTTTTTCAACACTGTCTGCAACAGTATCCACATCATCAGAAAAATAACAGATTACCCTTATGCCAAGAATGTCTGTTATGTCGGAAAGAGAAGTGTACTTGTCGCCCTTTCGTTCAAGTTTTCCAGCAAGACTTTTTTCTGCCTTTATGCGGTGGTTTATTCCGTAGACAGGCACGCTGCTGCTCTTTACCGCCCCGGAAATTTTTTCTACAGCAATTTCTTCTATCTGTTCAAAAAGTGATTTTTGCGTGCGGTACTGCTCAAGTATTTCTTTGCCTTTGGAACTCATGGCTTTTTCCTACAGTATCTTTAAGAAAATATCCGCTCCGGTAACTTCAAAAACCTGACGGCAGAATTTGCTAGGACTTCTGATTATCATTTCCCTTCCTTCGCGCATGTTTTTTTGCGCCGACAAAAGTACTCTAACGCCTGCACTGGAAATGTATTCCAAGGCCTGCATGTCTAGCACCACAAGTTTTATCGCACCTAGGGAAAGATTATGTTCAAGTTCCTCCTCTAGTTTTTCCGCCGCATTTACATCAAGCCGACCAGAAAGGACCAGTTCTACAACATTGTTTTTTCTTGTTTCGGTAATTTGCATGGCAGATCCCCTACTTTATGTCAAGGATGTCCTTGAATCCAGTTATGTCAAAAATGTCCAGTATGCTGTCGCTTGCGTTGGTTACTGAAAGTCCGCCTTTCTTTACAAACTCTTTGTGTGTTGCAAGAAGCACGCGTAGTCCGGCAGAAGAAATGTATTCCAAATGTGAAAAGTCAATTACCAGTTCTTCCGCCTGCGAAACAGACTGAATCTCTTTTTCAAGTTCTGGTGCTGTAAGAGTGTCGAGCCTTCCTTCCACTAAGAGAGTCGCCTTGCTTCCGTTCAGATTCTTTGTAATAGTCATAAAACTCCTCGCATTGACTATAGCACAAATGCACAAAATGCGGAAGTGTCTTACTTTAAAATAAGGGTGAGCATGGTAAGGTCGTCAAACTGTTCCGCTCTGCCTACAAATTTGTCAATCTGACTGCGCACAAACTTAAGTGTTTCTGGTGCTGTTAGTTCTTCGGTACGGGACATTGATTCAAGCACTCTGTCGTCTCCAAAGAGCTGTTCTTCTTCGTCAGTGGCTTCGGTTACGCCATCAGTGTAGATGAAGATTCTGTCGCCTTTTTTAAGTATAACGGAGTGTTCCTCATAGGGAAAGTTTTCCATTCCTGCAAGGACAAAATTTGGCTTTGTCTTAAGGTAGGAAAATTCTCCGCCCTGATGCAGTACAGGATATGGATGACCTGCATTTACAAATTTAAGTTCGCCTGTGCTGAATGTAAGAATTGCAAGCCAGCATGTTACAAAATAGTTTTCCGTGTTGCGTTTGCACAACTGGTTATTTACTGTTTCAAAAATTTTCTTTGGGCTAAGTCCCTGCTGTGCGTAGGAGGCAATAAGGGTTTTTACAATGGCCATGATAAGGGCTGCAGGAATTCCTTTTCCGCTTACATCGCCTACAACTATCATTAGGTGGTCTGAATCTAGCAAGCGGTAGTCGTAAAAGTCTCCACCTACTTCCTTTGCAGGAGTCATTGTTGCCGCAAGATCAAAGTCTGTGCGGTCTGGAAAAGTGGGGTACCCTTTTGGAAGCATGCCGTACTGGATTTTTGTGGCAACACTAAGTTCCGTTCCTATGCGTTCTTTTTCTGCGGTTACTTGGGTAAGCTTTTCTATGTTGGTGCACACTTCGTCTTCCATCTGATGCACGGAATGAGCAAGAGTTCCTATTTCGTCACGGTTTTTTATTTTAAGCAAACTGTCGGAAGGCCGTCCTCCGTAAGATGCAAAGTGATCCGTTTCCCGAGTTATGAGGGTAAGGGGCTTTATGAATGCAAAGCGGATGTAGGAACTGAACAGAATGCCAAACAGGAGCGCAAAAATAAATTCAGACACGACAACCACATTTACATAGGTGTATCTGGCGTTTACAAATTCCTGAATGTTTTTTTGCGCACCAAGAACAGCCACAGCTTTTCCGCTTGAGTCGTAAACGGGAAGCATTGCCGTAATGTGGGAACCGCTTCTTGTCTTAAGAGTGTGCCTTACAACGGTTTCTCCTTTTTCAAGTGCATTTCTTGCAGAGGCATTGTATTCTGGTTCTTCGTATACTTCAAAGTATCCCAACTCAAATGGTTTCCACTTTCCGCCCTGTTTTACTGGATTGTAGATGTAGGTTATGTTGGTGTAGTTTTCTCCTTCAACATTAGAAACATAAAGAAGGTTAAGGTCAAACTTGTCAACAAAATCCTGCAGTATGTTAAAAACGGAATTGTAGGCTTCATCCGTTTCTTTTGTTTCAAGATAGCGTCCAAAGTCGTCTGGGTTAAGGCATTCCCTACTTGCTTCGGCAATGGAAAGTATGGTGCGGTCGTATTCGTTTTTAAACTGGTGAGTAAATGCAAGGTAGCCTACAGCAAAGACAAAACTGCACAGTATGAATGCAAAAATCATTACTCGTAAAACTATTTTTTTTGTTAGGACTGAATGCTTTCTTTTCATCTCTTACTCCAAAGCAGGCAGTATGCTTGCGTTCGTGCGGCAAAAATGTTTTCTACAAGAAGCCTTTTAACTTCTTCTTTAGTATACCACCTTGCCTGTATTTCTTCCAGTTCAGAATCGCTAGGTAAGATTTTTCCTTCTGCCGTACCCACAAGGACTACATTCTTTTCGTCCGAAAATCCCACTGCGGAATAGCTTTCCTTCCACACTTCGCTTATCTGCGTAAGGGTAAGTCCAGTTTCTTCCCTAAGCTCTCTGGCGGCGGCTTCTTCTACTGTTTCACCAGCGTCTATAAGTCCTGCAGGAAAATTGTACACCCACTCTCCTGGAGCCATTCTGAATTCCCTGCTTAAAAGGATTTTTTCTCCGCTTTTGTCGTGCATAATTATGACTACTGCATCGGCACCCTTGTTGTGAAGCTGGTCAAACTGAGTAATGTCCTTGCGGCGGCTTATCATTTCGTAAGTCTTTGTCTTTCCGCTTGCGGTTTCGTATTCAATGTTGTAGCGGGTTATGAATTTTCCCTCGTGGATTTTTTCTATTCCCTTGAACTTCATGCAGCCCTCCTCTACACAGCTCCTATTGTTTCGTAATGAATGCATTCGTGGGAACAGCTGCCCTCAAATGCTTCACCGCATATGGGCATTTTGCAGAGCATTTGTGCTTCGTCGTCAGTGCGACTTATGCGCTTTCTTACATATCCTATGTTTTCAAAGTTTGACTCTTTGCCTTTTTGCAGTGCGGCGCAGGTGTTTATCCAGACAACATTGCAGTCATCGTGAGCACACAAGTCAAAGGAACGCAAAAAGTCGTAGGAACCAGTGGAAAAAGACGGCACGATTATGAGCGTAAGTTTAAAGCAGCGCATGAGCTGTTCCATATATTTTGTGGTAAGAAAATCTTTACAGATTAAAATTGCAATCCGTCCTATGCCTTCGAAATGAAATATGTTCACCACAAAACTTGATTTGATTCCTTCCAAATAGCCCTTTCCATTAATGTCTGCGCGGAAGGGATTCTGTTTTGCCTGCCTGCATATTATGTTTCCAAACTTGTCCAGTATGGTAACGGTATTGCGATCCTTTTCCCAGTAAGACGGAAGAATGATGAGTGAAGGTATGTCCTGCTTTTCTTCGTAAGACAGTGACTTTAAACGGGTGCATATGTCTTCCTCCATGTAGGGATTTCCTAGCATTTCAGGGAACACCACTATATCACTTCTGCTAGTGGCGGCATCGCATATTTTTTTCCAAACCAGATTGTTGTAAAAAGTATAGTCCGATTCAGGATATGTGACTTTAAAATACTGCACCTTGTCCTCGTCGTAGGGAATGACTTTAAAATTCCGTTCCAAACAGAATGGAGTTGCAGCAATTTTTAGGGAATGAGTTTCCGTAAAGTTTGTAAACAGATTTTTCTTTATGAAAAAATGCTTGTCTATCAGTTCGCCAAGAATTGAGTTTTCCAAAAGCAGAAGGTTGAACAAAAAATTGTCCAGCCGATTGTAGCTGTGGCTTAGCCTGTGCTTTCGTTCCCACACGCAGGAGCAACGGGGCAAAAGTCCTATGCCAGTTTTTTCGCGGTTTGAGTTAAGCACGACAGAAAAATCATCTTCCTGAAATTCCCTTATCTTTTCCTTAAGGAGGCTTCCCATGTTTTCGTCAAGAATTTGAAGGAGTCCTACCATTGCAAAATAGTCATTCTCTTTTTTTAGGGAGCAGACAAATTCTTCCAACGAGGAATAAAATGAGTCTGTAAGGTTATGTTCGGTAAAAGGCTCAATGCCCAAAGTTTGCACAAGTTTACTTACCCTTTCTTTTTCTCCGTCGGAAATGCAACTGTACTTTACAAAAAAATCTTCGGAGCAGGAACTGATTATGTAGGAGCAGAGTTCTGCAATTATGTTATATATCTTCACCTTTACCGCTTCCTTCTGTTATGGAAAGCCCCTGAGACCTGCATTCAATAAAGGCAAGCAGAATTATTACCATAGAAAACCATCTGATGCCCGAGTTGAATCCCGCGAAGTAGTTGTATATTCCGTGAAGTATCACTGCAAAAATAAAGGGCGTAAGTTTTGCCTTTGTGTTGCGCACGCTCCAGACAAAAAGTCCTCCCAGCCCCGCACAGGCAGTATGTAGCATAACGGCGGTAACAAGACGAAGCCCTATGTTTTCGTAACCGCTTACCAGATAGATGACTGACTCAAAGCAGCCTAGTGCAAGACCACTCAGCATGGCGCAGAAGAGGAATTTCCAGATGTCATATTTTTTTGCTGGCAGAAAAAACAGAAGGCACATCTTTATGCTTTCTTCTATCAGTCCGTTTATGACAAGAGAATGAATTAAAACCGATGCAAGTGTTTCTGCAGAAAAAAATGAAATGTGGTCCACCGCCATTTGAAGGGCCGCAATGGGAATTACTGCCAGCAGACCTAGAAGAGCCGAAAGCAGAATGTGCCTTATCTTTAGTCCCTTTATTAAAAGCGCAAGGCAAATGGAAACTGCAACGAGGGGAATAAAACATACTGCAACTGAAGCATAGATGTTCATAAGTCTCTCCTTTTACTTTATGCTGTTGACCACAAACACAATGCTGTTTCTAAGGTCATCAAGATTTGTTTTTGAAAGAAGCGACATGTTGAATATGGCTCCTTCTAGAAGACTGTAAATGACTGCATTAATTTTCTTTACGCTCTGCTTTTTAAATTCACCGCTCTGCATTCCACGGATGATGACGGTGCTCATAAGGTGTTCAAGTTTTACCGTACGCCTTCTTATTCTTTTTCCGCAGTCAACTCCTGTTTTCTTTAACTGCATAAGATAGTCAAGAAGAACATTAAAGAGCTTGTGGTTTTTTTCGCATTCATCTATGACTTCAAAGCACATTTTTGTAAGGCATTCTGATGCGGAAAGCGTTTGGTCTGAAAGGGTTTCGTTTAGTTCGGTTTCTATTGCGTCAGTAAGCTGCTTAAGGCTCCAGATAAAAATTTCTCGCTTGTTTTTAAAATAGATGTAAAGCGTGGTTCGGGTAATTCCGCAGCGGTCAGCTATTTTTTGGTATGTTACATCCTGATAGCCTTCTTCTACAAAAAGGGTAAGAGCGTTTTCTAGAATTTCATGCTTGCGTTTGTCGTGTTCTACTAAAACTGCCATATCTTTTCCTACAGGGAATCGAACATGTAAAACTGTGTGTCTAGGTTTCCAGCTTTAATGGCCTTTACTTTGCTGGCCTTGTGTCCTAGATTCTCTTCAAAGCTTTTCTGACTGGTAATTACGCCCATCTTCCAGTTTGCAAAATGGTCAAACAGCAATCCCATGTCGAAGTAAAGTTTTTTTGCTTCAGCCTCATCTCCAAGTCTTTCTCCGTAAGGGGGATTGCACAAAAGAAGTCCCGTTTCGTAAGAAGGTGTTAGATCTTCAAAACTGCTTACGGTAAATTCTGGACGCTGAATCTTTGCATCGCTTCCTATCATCTGGAGGGCTCGGCCAGCAGCAACACATGCATATTCTGCATTCTGTTTTGCACGCTCTACTGCAGCAGGATCTATGTCGCTTCCTGCAATGCGGCATTCAACATCAGTACGGATTTTTGACGCCTCTTCCCTGCGGATTTCGTGAAAGCGCTTTCTGTTAAAATTTGCAAATCCTTCAAAGGCAAATCCCCTTCCAAGGCCGGATGCTATGTCGTGGGCATAAAGGGCCGCCTCTATGACTATTGTACCACTTCCGCAGAAAGGATCATGCAGTGGAAGTTTTCTTCGCCACATCATTTCCTGAAGAAGTACCGCCGCCGTGGTTTCTCTTAGAGGTGCGGTTCCTCCGTCTGTACGGTAACCCCTCTTGTGCAGAGCTTCTCCGCTTGTGTCTAGCATTATGCTTACAGTGTCTTCGTCCAGATAAACGCGAATGTCAAAACGGTCGCCTGTTTCGGGAAAGTTTGAAATGCGCCAGATGTCTCCCAGTTTCGTGTAGATTGATTTCTGAATCATGGACTGTATGGTGTGCTCGCTGTTAAGTTTGCTTTTATGCACTCTAACCTTATCAACTACTACATAGGAATCTTTCTTTAAATAATCCTGCCAAGAGATTTTATATGAACCGTCAAACAGGTCGTCAAAATTGTCTGCTCGGTATTTGGCCAGTTCGATGTACACGCGGTCAGCCGTCCTAAGGCAGATGTTTGAGCGGTAAAGGGCGTCTTCGTCGGCAACAAAACGCACTCTTCCGGGAGCATTGCCGTCTAGCTTGTAGCCCAAGTGCTTGAGTTCGTTACCAAGTATTTTTTCTGCGCCTATGGCACACAGCGCTACATAAGTAATCATAATGACATTTTAACACAATGTGTCATTTTTAGCAATTGACAGCAGGCACTTTGCCCTTTAGAATACAGGAATGGATTTGCTAGTGCTAAGATCTGCCACCCCAGATGATGCCGCCAGTCTGCTGACCATTTATGCCCCCTACATTAGGGACACGGCCGTTACTTACGAGTACGACATTCCCTCGGAAGAAGAATTTAGAAAGCGGATAGAAAAAACCCTTTTACACTTTCCCTACATTGTTGCAGAATATGACGGAACCATTTGCGGTTACGCCTATGCCAATCCTCTTCACGAGCGAAAGGCCTTCATGTTCAGCACGGAAATTTCCATCTACATTGCAAAGGATCTTCGGGGAAGACACATTGGAAAGGCCCTGTATGAAGAACTGGAAAGTCAGATTAAAGCAAGGGGATTCAAAGCCGTTTACGCACTGATTGCCGCCACTCGCAGAAGTCCAGACGCCCACCTTACAGACGCAAGCATAAAATTCCACACAA
The DNA here is from genome assembly GCA_937894335.1 of uncultured Treponema sp. GTDB lineage: Bacteria > Spirochaetota > Spirochaetia > Treponematales > Treponemataceae > Treponema_D. The sequence goes on from CALCRU010000044.1 coordinate 30,824, forward strand.
AGATGGGATTTAACCAAGTTGCATACCTTACTAATTGCGCATACAAGTTTGGAAAATGGTACGACCTTGTCTACATGGAAAAGCATATCGCTCCCCTTGAAGAAAGCCCGTCATTTTAGTAACGCCCTGCTCTGTCTGTCTCTTCCCTTAAAAAGTTCCAGTCCGCATTTGAAAGTTCTTTCTCTGTTGCGCGCCACTTCCAGTTTGATCCCAGCGTTGAAGGTGTGTTCATTCTTGCAGAACCGTCAAGTTCAAGCACATCCTGCATGGTAAGGATGCAGGTGTTAGACACGCTATCCAGTGCCGCCTTCATCATGCATCGGGGAAGACGCTTCCTGTCTTCAATGCCAAAGTATTTCAAAGCCGTTTCTACATCTTCTGGGCGAGAACCTTCCGTCCAGCCAATAAGAGTGTCGTTGTCATGGGTTCCTGTATAAACCACTGAGTTTTCCTCATAATGCTCAGGAAGGTAGTCGTTTTCTTCACGAGAATCAAAGGCAAACTGCAACACCTTCATGCCGGGAAATCCAGAGGTCTTCCTCATTTCGTGAACTTCTCTTGTTAAAAAGCCAAGGTCTTCTGCTATAACGCTCATGTCTCCGTTCTGTTCCTTTAACAGATTGAACAGTTCTATGCCGGGACCCTTCTTCCACACTCCGTTACGGGCAGTTCTGTCGCCGTAGGGAATGCAGTAATAGGATTCAAATCCGCGGAAGTGGTCTATGCGAAGGACATCGTATATTTTAAAACTGTGAGAAAGCCTTACGAGCCACCAGCGGTAGTTTTGTGCGCGAAGGGATGTCCAGTTGTACACAGGGTTTCCCCAAAGCTGACCATCTGCCGCAAATCCGTCGGGAGGACAGCCTGCAACTTCTATAGGATATCCGTTTTCGTTAAGATAAAATATGTTGGGGCTTGCCCATACATCGGCACTGTCTGAAGAAACATAAATCGGTATGTCGCCTATGATTTTAATTCCGTTTTTGTTAGCATAGTCTTTTAGGTTTTTCCACTGCGCAAAAAAAAGATACTGTAGCATTTTGTAAAAGCGTATTTCTTTTTCGCACCTTTTCTTCCATGCGGTAAGAGCCTGACTTTTACGAAGGCGAATATCATCTTCCCAGTTAAGGAATGTCTCTCCACCGTGGGCATCCTTTATTGCCATGAAGAGGGCATAGTCTTCCAGCCAGAATGCATTTTCTTTGCAGAAGGTGTCAAAGTCTACAGGAGGATTTTTTTCAAACTGATTCTGCACGATGCGGAATACTTTGTACCGTTCGGTATACAGTAGCCCGTAGTCTACACTTTTTTCATCACTGCACCAGACAATGTTCCTCCAGTCTGAAGGGGAAAGGTATCCCTCTTTTTCCAGAAGCTCCAGATCTATGAAGTAGGGGTTTCCCGCATAAGTTGAAAAACTCTGATAGGGGGAATCTCCGTAACTGGTGGGACAAATGGGAAGAATCTGCCAGTAAGTCTGATGTGCCTTTCTAAGACTGTCAACAAAAGAATATGCCGCAGAACCAAGCGTGCCTATTCCGCCCTCGCTCGGTAGAGAAGAAATGTGCATCAGTATTCCCGACGCACGGCTGTTAAGAATGTTCATTTTAAGCGTTCCTTATTTTTACTTTTTACAAACGCTTTCACCTGCAACAAATTCAAATGGAATCACCTGATGACTGCACGGCTTATTGCGTTCAATGTTGTCAAGCAAAGCATCCAGTCCGCGTTCCGCAAGTTCGTCTATCAGCTGTTTTATTGTAGTAAGTCTGGGACACATGTATCCGGCAATTTCCAAACCGTCAAATCCAGTAACAGAAATGTCTTCTGGCACCTTGTAGCCTAAATCGGTAAGGCGCCTTATTGCTCCTATTGCCATTATGTCGGACATGGTAAAGATGGCTGTCATGCCGGGGTTCTGTTTTATTAACTTTTCTGCGGCATCGGCACCTTCCTTTGCAGAGAACTTTGCAACCGCATACTGCTTTTCTTTGTCAAAGGAAATGCCGTACTTTTGCAGTACCGAAATGAATCCCTGGTAACGGCGGCCCGAAAGCCCTTCCGAGGCAAAGCCTCCTCCGATTACGCCTATGTTTTTATGTCCGTTTGCAACAAGATGTTCCGCCATAAAAGCGGCTGCCGCTATGTCGTCAGTGCTTACACTTGAAAGCCTAGAATTCTGCACATCATTTGCCTGGTTGGTTATGATGACGCAGGGTGTTTGAATTTTTGCGAAGTCCTCTTTGTAAGAGTCTGGGTTTCCGCCTGCAAAGATAAGTCCTAGTGGGCGGTGCTTTTGACATACTTCGTATGCCTGCTTTGCTTCGTTATCGTATTCATCAAGCACAACTACATTTGTGGTGTAGGGCAGCTGTTCTAGCCGCTTCTGTATCCGTTCCGCAAGGGAATTAAGTAGTATGCTTGAAGTTCCTTTCATTAAAATGGCAATGGTCTTATTGTCCTGAGAGCGCAACATTCTTGCACTCTGATTGGAGACGAATCCGTATTTGTCTACTACGGCAAGAACACGCTCACGCATCTGGTCACTTACATCCGGGTGATTGTTAAGCACTCGGGAAACTGTTCCCACTCCGCAGCCGCACTCCCTTGCAATATCCTTTATTGTCATTTCTTTATCCCTTAACTGCTCCAGAAATAACTCCCTTAATAATGTACTTCTGTGAAGCCAGATAGAAAATTATTATAGGAATGATGGCCAGAACAAGCATTGCCATAAATCCGCCGTAGTCGGTTGCACCATAGGCACCCTGCATTGCAATCTGAATTGCTACAGGAATCGTCTTGTTGTCGGTACCCAGTACAAGGTAAGGCAGAAGGTAGTCGTTCCAAATCCACATGGCGTTAAGTATTGCTACCGTTATTGCCGTGGGTTTAAGTACGGGAAACACGACCAAAAAGAAAGTCTGCAGGGGATTACATCCGTCTATTTCCGCAGCTTCCTCTAGGTCCAGAGGTATCGCCTTTACGAATCCGCTGAACATAAACACTGCCAGTCCCGCGCCAAAGCCAAGGTACACTAGGTTGATTCCTATGACATTGTCAAAGTTAAGCCTGTTGACTATAAAAGTCATTGTGTACATGACCATCTGGAATGGTACAATCATACTGAATGTAAACAAATAATACAAGCCTTTGGTAAGCCTGTTCTTTACTCGCACTATGAACCAAGCCGTCATAGAGGTGCACACAAGGATGAGCATTACCGAAACAACGGTTATAAAGACGGAGCGCAGGAAGGAAACAAAAAATCCTGATGTCCTGAGTCCGTTCAAATAGTTTTCAAAGCCCACATAGGTTTCTTCCGTGGGAAGTGAAAATGGTGCACTGGAAATGTAGAGCCGCGACTTAAAGGAATTTATTACCACCAGCAGAATGGGAATAAGGAACACGGCTGCAAGAAGAACCAAAATTACAAAAATGATTCTGTCGCTCGCCTGTTTTGCAGTTAAAGATTTCATTGCTCCACCTCCTTTGCCGATGTAAGCTTGAGTTGAACGAAGGCGATTACCGCAACAATGATAAAGAACATGACAGCCTTTGCCTGTCCAACACCCTGCCATCCTACGCGTCCGTAGAAGGTGTTATAAATGTTAAGAGCAAGCATTTCTGTCGTGTTTTCAGGAGCGCCAGCGGTAAGAGCAAGGTTCTGGTCAAACATTTTGAATGTATTTGAAAGCGTAAGGAACATACAAATTGTTATGGAGGGCATTACCATGGGAATCTTTATGCGGAACAAAACCGTTGCAGGAGAGGCACCGTCTATTTGTGCGGCTTCTATTATGTCTCCCGGTATGTTCTGCAAACCAGCAATGTAAATTACCATCATGTAGCCTATGAGCTGCCAGTTTGTAAGCACCACAAGTCCCCAGAATCCGTATTCCGTCTTATAAGAAATATCTACACCAAAGGGAGCAAGCACTCCGTTTATGAGTAGGTTCCAGATGTAGCCCAGAACAATTCCTCCAATAAGGTTCGGAAGAAAGAAGATTGAACGGAAGATGTTAGTTCCCTTAAGACCTCTTGTAAGCATGAGCGCAAAGGAAAACGCAAGGACATTTACGGTAAGCATGGAAATTATTGTAAACAGAGTTGTAAATCCCAGTGCGTGAATAAACTCGTTGTCAAAGGTAAAAGCCTTTATGTAGTTTTCCAGGCCTACCCACTTTGCATTTGTAACTACGGTGAATTTTGTAAACGACAGTCCTATGCCCATTACAAATGGAACCACAAAGAAAAGCGTAAACGCAGCTAGCGTCGGCAGTACAAAAATAGCAAAATATCGCGATATAGATTTTCTCATAGTGTTTTGCCCTGTAAAAAAGGCTGAATCCGTCTTTTGATTTAGGCGAACTCAGCCCCGATTGTTTTATGCGGTCAGAAAAGTTTCTTACTCGCTTGCAGAACTTTCCTTTTCCCAACTGGAAACAACATCAGAAGCGACTGCTGACCATTCTTTTGTACCCTGTGCATACTTAAGAAGTGAGGCGCCAAAGTCGTCCTTGAATTTCTGTGACGGGAAGAGAGTAAAGTTCCATGCAACAGAAGTAATTCCTGGCTTGCTCATCCAAACTGCAATTTCCTTTGCAAGAGGATCTGTAGGACGCTCGCTGTCTGCAAATGTGTCAAAGGGTGCTATAAAGCCCAGTTTGTTTGTAACATAGTCCTTTCCAGTTGCGCTTGAGTAGAGCCAGTAGATGAAGTCTGCTGTTGCCTTCTGGTCTGCGGCAGATGCCTGAGAGTTGATGCAGTAGAAGTTTTCAGTTCCAATGCAGAGACCCTGTGCCTCTTCGCCAGCAACACCTGTGTAGATGGGAAGGTACTTTACATTTTCTGCCTTAACCTTGTTTCCGCTTACGCCGTCAATCTGTCCCCAAGCCCAGTTTCCGTTCTGAACCATTACGCACTTTTCAAGGGCAAATTCTGACATGGAATCTACAACAGTCTTTGTTCCAAGAGTTTTGCGGTCAACGGTAGAGTTGTTGATGTAAAGATCAAAGATGTTTTTGAAGTTGTTTCCGTAGTTAAAGCTGATTTTCTTTGTGGCATCGGAAGCAAGGTCAACATTTCCGTTCTTAAATTCGTAGTAGACAGGAAGGTTTGCAAGGTGAGTCTGCCAGCGCCAGTCTTCTCCTGCCTTAAGTGATGTTGAGGCAAACACGCCGTCAATTCCCAAAGCAGACTTATTCTTCTGCATGTCTTCTACAAGAGCCTTGAGTTTGTCAAAGGAGTTGATTTCGTCCATGCTGGTGTAGGGAGTCGCCTTTGAAGAAAGAGCAAAGTATTTGTCAGTAAGAGCCTTGTTGTAAATGATTCCGTAGCCTTCTACAACATAGGGAACTCCATAAGCCTTTCCGTTTGCAGTAACTGCAAGAGATTTGTCGGAAAGATGCTTGTACAGGTCAGTGTCTGACAAGTCGGCACAGTAGTCGGCCCAGCGAGCGTATCCACGGGGTCCGTTAATCTGGAACAGGGTTGGAGCCTCTTTTGTGGCCATTTTTGACATAAGGGTAGACTCGTAAGAGTTGTTTGCGGCTGTTTCCACAATAACCTTTACTCCGGTCTCCTTTTCGTAGGCAGCGGCAAGTTCCTGATACACTTCTGCAACTTCTGGCTTGAAGTTAAGATAGCGTACTGTGGCACTTGTTTTCTTGCTTCCGCATGATGCAAACAGACAGGCAGCGGCAACAACGGCTACTGCAACTCCTTTAAGACTGTTCTTCAACTTTTTCATAAGAATTCCTCCTCGTTTTTGTTCGGAAAGCCTCCAGCATCGCAACAGGAAACGATACTGGAAGCGTTTCCAACATATTTTTATTATCACATGACTTTTTTCATTTGTCAAGAAAAATTTTTGAATTTTTGTAAATTTTTTTACTTCCCAAGCAGGACTATTCTAAATATGCCCAAAATTACAAGATGAAGGGGGTAAAATGCGTAAAATCCGTAGTGCAGCAGCTTTTTTGCATGGGGACTAAGCTCTGCCCGACTTTCCTTTTCGCTGTAGAGAAAGCAAACAAGAATCATGGAAAGTAGGACTCCAAAGACATACAGGACCACAAAAAGAGCATTTTTTGCTATAGCATATTTCACTGATCCAAAAATAGCCATGCAAAAGAGGAAGGCCGCAAGGGTTGCTTTTTTTGACCCGTATGCATACCAGAAAACTACCGTAAAGAGGGGCGCCATAAAGGACCAGTCGCAGAAGAGGCTTGCCAAGACGATAAGGGCTGTTCCAAAAATGGTAAGGGCCTTATCCTGAACCTTAGCCAGCAGATGGCACAGAAGGAAGCACAGGCTTAGGCTGAACATCATGTTTCCCGGAAGCAAGCTTAAAATACCGTTGGAAGTAAAGGCAAGGCAAAAGGGAATCTGGGAAGCAAGGGCAAAAACTGCAAGGCGCATGAAGTAGCGTTTTTTGGAAGAAGTAAAGTGGTAGCCCTCCACCAGAAAATAGCACATGGTGGGAGCGGTACAGTAACCAACACCTCTCAGAAGTTCTGCCGCAAGTGTTCCTGGTGTAAGAAAAATCTGAGAGATGTGGTTCAGAAGCATGGCGGTAAGCACAATGCACTTTACCATGTTTCTGGTTAAAGGTTTCTGCATCTAGATGCCGTTAAAGTGGGTGCGGGTCTTTTCCAGAGCGTACTCTTTAAACTCCTCAAGACCGAATGTCCTCTGGGGAATCTGGCTTGAAAAGCGGAAGCGGCATGTTACGGTATTTTCTTCCTGTTCCTTTGCACCAACAACAAGAATATAGGGCGTCTTGTGTTCGGAAGAAATCACCTTAATTTTTGCCTTCATATTGTCGTCATCGGTGTAGGCGTTTACGCGAAGTCCCACAGCCTTTAATTCTGATGCGACCTTTTCAGCATAGGCGTTAAAGTCTGGAGAAACGGGAACAACTGCTGCCTGTTCAAAGTGGAGCCATGCAGGGAATGCACCAGCATAGTTTTCTATGAGGATTCCCATAAAGCGCTCCAGAGAACCAAGAACCGCACGGTGCAACATTACTGGATGATGCTTCTGGTTGTCGCTTCCAATGTATTCTGCGTTAAGGCGGTCTGCACTGGGAAGCTGATAGTCAAGCTGAATTGTTCCGCACTGCCACTGTCGGCCAAGGGCGTCAATCAGGGTAAACTCAAGCTTTGGTCCGTAGAAGGCTCCTTCTCCTGGCTGAATTTCGTATTCCATTCCGGCACTCTTACACGCGGCGGCAAGAGCGGCTTCTGCATGCTGCCAGGTTTTTTCGTCGCCAACATGGTCTTCGGGCATTGTGCTCAACTTTACAAGAAGATTTTTATCAAAACCAAAGTCCTTGTATACATCAAGCAAAAGCCTACAGAATTTGCTTACTTCTGCCTCTATCTGCTCTTCGGTACAGATAATGTGGGCATCGTCCTGAACAAATCCGCGAACACGCATTATTCCGTGCAAAGTTCCACTGGGTTCGTTGCGTACACAGTGGCCAAATTCTGCAAGGCGCAGGGGCAAATCTTTGTAGCTTCTTGTGCGGCTCTTAAAGATTTCCAGAGCACCAGGACAGTTCATGGGCTTTACGGCAAAGAGCCTCTTTTCGCTTTCGGTAACAAACATGTTCTTCTGGTAGTGTCCCCAGTGTCCACTCCTTTCCCAAAGAGTGCGTGGCATTATTGCAGGAGTGTTTACCTCAAGATAACCGTCGGCAACAACCTTCTGCCTCATGTAGTCCTGCAGAGTAACATACATCTGCCATCCGTTGGGGTGCCAGAAAATCTGACCGGGATCTTCAGGGTCAAGATGGAAAAGGTCCAACTGCTGTCCAATCTTTCTATGGTCACGCTTTTCCGCTTCTTCCAACATTTTGAGGTAGTCTTTTAAGTCGTTGGGCTTTGCATAACATACGGCATAAACGCGGCTTAACATGGGACGGCTGGAATCTCCCCTCCAGTATGCACCTGCCATTTTGGTAAGCTTAAAGCTCTGAGCGTTTATTTCCTTTGTGCTTGCAACATGAGGTCCGCGGCAAAGGTCTGTAAAAGTGTCCTGAGTATATGTGGTAATTGTTTCGCCTTCGGGAAGATCGTTAATCAGCTCGATTTTGTAGGGCTGGTCGGCAAACAACTTAAGAGCTTCCGCCTTAGAAACTTCCTTGCGTACAAATTCGTGGTTACCCGCAAGAATCCGGCGCATTTCTTTTTCTACAGACGGAAAGTCGGCCTCGGTAAGTTTGTGGTCCTCGGGAAATTCAAAGTCATAGTAAAACCCGTTGTCAATAGCAGGACCGATGGCAATTTTTGTACCCGGAAACAAGTTGAGTACAGCCTGTGCCATTACATGCGCACAAGAGTGACGCGCTTTCTGTAAATTTTCATCAATAGCCATTAGAGTATTCCTTATGTGGTTTAGAATACCCCTTTTTTAGGCTAAATGCAATACATGAACCCTAGTTGATTCCCCTTGCCCACTCGTAAGTGCTAAGGTATGGATCAGGCTTAATGGCTCCCTGAGTTGCCCAGATTTCGTCAATAAGTCCTGTTTCGTTAATCTGACCAATTCGTACCTGCTTGTAAAGGTGCTGATTTGAACCGTCTATTGTTACCGTACCTTCTGGAGCAGTAAAACTTAATCCCTTTGAAGCCATGCGCACACTTTCCACATCAAAGGACCCCGCCTTTTCGCATGCCGCCGCCCACATGTACACAGCAATGTATCCGGCCTCTATTGGGTCGCCTGTAACACGGTCGCTTCCGTACTCAGATTTGTAGTCTGAAACAAACTTTTCGTTCATGGGAGTTTCCGTGGTCTCGTAGTAGTTCCATGCAACATAGTTACCGATAAGGTTCTGCACTCCTATGCCAGCAACTTCTTCTTCGGAAATAGAAAAGCTCATTACTGGAATGACCGTAGAATCTATTCCAGCCTTATTAAGTTGTTCAAAGAAGTAAATGTTGGAATCTCCGTTAAGGGTGTTCAAAATTACATCAGGCTTTTCTTCAAGAATCTCCTGTATAATCAGTTCAAAGTCCTGATGACCCATAGGCACATAGGATTCTCCTACACACTCGCCTTCAAGCTGGGCAAGTTGGGCCTTTATGATTCTGTTTGCCGTTCGCGGAAATATGTAGTCGCTTCCAACAAGGTACATTCTCTTGCCGAATTTTTCTGCACAGTAGTCAACCGCTGGAACAACCTGCTGGTTTGGAGACGCACCCATGTACATGATGTTGGGGCTTGCTTCCATTCCCTCGTACTGAATAGGATACCAAAGGAGTCCAAACAGTTCTTCAACAACGGGCTTAACTGCCTTTCGACTTGCAGATGTCCAGCATCCAAAAATAGTGCTTACCTGATCTTCTTCCAAAAGTTTTCGTGCCTTTACTGCAAATGTAGAAGGATCGCTTTCGCCGTCTTCCACAATGGGCTTTATCTGCCTGCCCAAAACTCCGCCGGCTTCATTTATTTCCTTTATTGCCAAAAGCTCAGAATCCCTAACGGGTGTTTCGCTCATGGACATGGTTCCGCTTAAAGAATGAAGAAGTCCAACCTTAACATAGGTGTCTTCTTTTTTTCCGCATGCAGTAAGAATGGCTGCGCATAGAACTGCAAGTGTGCAGGCTCCTGCAAACAGTCTTGATGTTTTCATATGCATATTCCTCCAAATGTGTTACAAAATGTCGTAGGTCGTCATAAGACCCTTTCCTTTTATGTTGCATTCTACGCTTTCGCTGAATGTAAAGTCCTTGTCTTTAAGTCGCTGGTACACTGTATCAGAAACTCGTATGCCACCAGGGTTTGCTGCTGTTTCCATTCGGCTGGCCACATTAACCGTATTACCCCAGACATCGTAAATGAATTTTGTCCTTCCTATGACGCCTGCAGTAACAGGGCCACTGTTAAGTCCTATGCGGATTTTAAATGGAATCTTTGCCGTTGCGTTGTATGCCGCCAGGTCTTCCAGCATACCCTTTGCAAACTCCGCCATAATTTGAGCATGGTTTTCGTTAGGACTTGGAACTCCGCATGCCGCCATGTATGCGTCTCCTATAGTCTTTATCTTTTCCACACCACTCCTCTGAGCACGCTTGTCAAAAAGTGTAAACAGTTCGTTCAGTGCGTCTACAATTTCCGCCGCCGTGTGACCGCTTGAGGTTTTTGTAAATTCAACAATGTCCGAAAACAGAATGGTAACATCGTCAAAGTCCTGACCTATGGAATGCACTCCGTCCCTAAGCTCGTTCGCAATCTGGTCTGGAAGAATAGCATGCAGAAGTTCGTCCGACTTCATTTTTTCCAGATTAAGTTCCGCTGTCCTTTGCTGAACCATTCGTTCCAGTCTAAAGTTTTCCCTGCGCATTGACTGTTGCTTGTGGTAGAAGAGCAGGAATATCGAACCCAGTACAAGGATGACCAGCAGAACCCAGAACACCGGCATCTGATAAAAATAGGGCTTCTGTACAAAAAGGACAGTTTCTGCCTGAGTTGAATAAAAGCCCTCGCTGTTGATTGCATTCAGATAAAAAGTATACTTCCCGGGACGAAGGTTTGTGTAGGACATGGTGCGCGCCGTTGTAGGCGTACAGAAGTCATCTTCAAAGTTGGAAAGCTTGTAGGTAAAGGTAAGGCGCTCTGGAGACTCGAAGCTTATTCCCGAGTAAGTAATGACTACTTTTTTTGTACCCGGCTTAAGAAAAATTTCTTCTGCCTCTGAAGAATACAGGGTGTTGTCTAGGAGGGTAACATTGTCTACGCTTATGCTTTCTATCTTTACCAGAGGCATAACTGGATCTTCGTATACCTTTATCGGATCAAATATCGCTATGCCGTCTACCATGGTAAACCAAATGCGTCCGTGCCTGTCTATGGTGCTCTTTGCCGTAGAAGTAGGACCGTCAGAATCAAGGCCATCGTTCTTGTTGTAGAATTTTACGGAAACAGTTTTCTGTCTGCCCGAAGCCACATCAAGGAATTCAGAAAAATCAGCAGAAGAAATTCCGTGGTTGCTGGTCATCCATAGTGAATTGGAACTGTCTGCAAGAATCTGAAAGACAGAGTCAGTCTGTATGCCATTGTCAGAATTAATGTTTTCAAATTCCTTTGGTATGCCACTCTTCGAGTCAAAGTTGGGACACCTAGTTATTCCACTTCCACTGCAAATCCAGAAGGAGCCGTCCAGTTCCTGAGTGATTTTAAAAATTACATTACCAGCAAGTCCGTCATCAGAAGTAAAATGCGCTATGATGTTTTCGTCATGCAAAAGATATATTCCGCCACCGTCTGTTCCTACCCAGACAACATCATTCGTATCCTGATAGATTGCCATTACATATTCGTTTTCAAGTCCGTCTTTCTGTTTGAAGTTTTTTATGCTTCCGTCTGCATGTATTATGCTTAGGCCAGTAGTTGTTCCCACATACAGTTCGTTTTGCCTTGTTTCTATGGCAACACGCACCTTGTTTCCTGCAAGGCCTTCGTCTGTGGTCCAGCTTTTTATTGTGCTTCCGTCGTAGCGTAACTGGGCGGGCTTTGTGTAGCAGCTTACCAGTATTTCGCCATTCTTTGTAGCCTGAACATCCCTTATGCGCAAACCTGCTGTTGCTTCGGTAAGCTTGTTGGTAACTTCTACATCGTTTTCGTAACAGCGAACTCCTGTGTCGGTTCCGGCCCACACCCTGCCAAAGCGGTCTTCGGTTATGCTGTTTACCGTCGTGCCCAGTTTTATTATTTTAAACTTTCCCTTGGTCAGCTTTCCAATTCCGTTACGGTCGGTGGCAATCCAAATGTTGTCTTCCCTGTCGCAGATTATTTTGTTTATTTTTGCAGTGCTTAAAATTGAATCAGTGTATTCATGAAAATCACCGTTGCTGTAAACAACAAGCCCCTTTTCTGTGCCTAGCCAGATTGCCCCGTCCTTTGCAACATAAATTGCGGTTGTAGGAAGGGAATCAAGAATTGTTTTAGTATGCAGAGGCTCTACCTTTTTGTCCTTTACGCGGATAAGTCCGTTGTCTCCAAGACCAATCCAAAAGTTTCCTTCCAAATCTTCGCCTACTGCTGTTGCAAAATAAATTCCGTAGCTTTCAAGTTCTGGTCTTGTCCTGAACACTCCGTCGTTAAACAGAAAAAGTCCCCTTTCGTTTGCAGTAAGAAGCCAGACCCTTCCCCTGCTGTCACAAAAAAGTTGTGTTGAAATTATTCCCTTTGAAACAGTTCCAGCCTCAAACTGAGGAGTTATCATATGTCCCTGGGGAGTAAAGTAAACAACTCCTCCAGCAGTTCCTATCCATACATTTCCGGCATGGTCTTCGCAGATTGTTCTTATTGAATTGTTGGGAAGTCCGTTCTGAGTGGTGTATGTTTTTTTTCCGTCGTGCGTTATAAGCTGAAGTCCTTCGTCGTTCGAGCCAAGCCAAAGGTTTCCCTTGGAATCTTCAAGGAGCGCCCTTACCGAAACAAATGTCAGATCGTTTTCTGAAGTGCGCTTGTGTGTGGTAAAAGTAACGCCGTCAAAGCGTGCAAGTCCTTCGTATGTTCCTATGTTGATGTATCCGTCTGATGTCTGGAGAATGTCTGTCGCAGTAGTTCCGTTTAGTGAACCAAATGCATTCCAGCTCTGGTAGACATAATTGTCAAAAAAAGACTGCTGTGCAAAAGCCGTGTGAAAAATCAGAAGACCGAGTGCCAGTATGCTTATTTTCTTCATACAGACATTATATTTCAGAATCAGGTAATTTGCAAACTGTTTTTACTATTATAAAAATAGACCGCCAATACTAGACTGACGGTCTATTTTTCTAAAAAGTAAAAGACTTAGCCTCTACTCCAAACTACCGTACACACAGCCGTAGCAAGGGCGTGCGGCTGTGCCGGGTAACAGTTTCTAAAAAGTAAAAGACTTAGCCTCTACTCCAAACTACCGTACATAAAGTACCAGTATCCGTAGGGTGAGTGCCAAGTATTCTTAAGGTTTGTCTTCTGAAGCCAGAAGTCGTTGTAGTAGGCAACTGGAGCCATAGCGGCATCGTTAAGAAGAACCTGTTCAGCCTGATGCAGATAGTCGTAGTGCTGAGCAACATCTGTAGCGCTGCGTGCAAGGTCAACAAACTTGTCAAACTGTACTGAAGAATACTTACCGTCGTTATTACCGTTGTTTGTTTCAAGAAGGTTAATCATGTTTGAAGGATCGTCCCAGTCATAAACCCATCCGTTTCTTGCAACATCAAAGTTTCCAGTGCGGCGGTCTGCAGTAACAGTCTTCCATTCCTGAATGTTTACAGTCATTGTAAGTCCAAGCTCGGCATATACTCCCTGAAGATATTCTGCAACAGCCTTGTGGTAACCTGAATCGTTTGTAAGGTATTCAAATGCGGGGAATCCCTTTCCTTCAGGATATCCAGCCTCTGCAAGAAGAGCCTTTGCCTTTGCAAGGTCAGCTTCATAGTTTGCAGTGTTAAAGTGGTCGCCGTACTTTGTGCGAGTTACTTCTTCAAAAGAAGAGCCGTCAGCAGCGTCAGAAATTCCAGGTCCTACAAAGTTCTTTGCAGGAGAGTATGTTCCCTGCATGATTACATTTGCCACATAGTTGCGGTCAATGGCAAGAGAAAGTGCCTCGCGAACTTTTGCATTGTCAAAGGGAGCCTTCTTTGTGTTGAATGTAACATAGTAAGTTCCCATGATAGGATCCATATAGAATTCGTTTCCGCCACGAAGAGCAGGAATTTCTTCTGTAGGAACATCCTTAATCATCTGAATGTTACCCTGATTGTATGCTGTGTAAGCGGTGTTTGCGTCTTCAATAAGGTGCCATACGATGGAATCAAATGTAATGTTCTTTGCATCCCAGTAGTTGGGGTTCTTCTTGAATACGATGCGTGAACCATCGGTAAATTCTGTCATGTAGTAGGGGCCATTTGTAACATAAGTGTTGGGGTTAACGGTCCAAGCCTCTCCGTTCTGTTCGATTGTCGCCTTCTGAACAGGAACAAGAACTGCAAAGGCTGCAATCTTGTCAAAGTAAATACAGGGGCTGACAAGGTGAACTACGAATGTGTTTGCATCAGGAGCCTCAACGCCAAGCTTGTCTACATCACCAGCAGAAGCCTCTTCGTAACCTACAACAAGGTTGAGCAAATCGTATCCGTAGGGAGCAGCTGTCAAAGGATCGGCAACGCGTTTCCATGCGTAAACAAAGTCTTCTGCTGTAAGGGCAGAACCGTCAGACCATTTAAGTCCGTTGCGAAGATGGAATGTCCATGTAAGACCATCAGAGGACTGTTCCCATTTTTCTGCACAACCTGCAACAATGTTGTTGTCGCGGTCAAATTTAAGGAGTCCCTCAAATGCATGAATAATCATGTTTGCACCGTCAACTGCGCTATTAAGAGCAGGATCGATTGTCTCTGGTGAAGGACCAACCTGAACATGTAATACAGAACCATCATTTGCCTGTGCGTTCTTTTTTCCGCCGCATGAGACAAACAAAAGTCCAACCGCTGCAACAACTGCAATCAATGCTGTCAGTTGTCTTTTCATATTTTTTTCCTCCTTGGGCAAGTCTAAAAAAACTTTAGACCCCCATTAAAAAAATTCTAGTTTAACTTATTAAGGTGATGGCAGGCCGCAAAATGTTCAGAACCTACTTCCTTAAACTCTGGACACTTTTCCGCACACATGGCATCGGCATAGGGACACCGAGTTCTAAAGGGACAGCCTGACGGCGGATTAACCGGAGACGGAACATCACCCTCAAGAATAATTCGCTTTGAAGCACGAGCAGTCTTAGGGTCGGCAATGGGAACCGCACTGATTAGCGATCGCGTATAAGGATGAACCGAATGAAAAATCAGTTCGTCGGCAGTTGCAAGTTCCACAAGATGACCCAAATACATTACGCCTATCCTGCTTGAAATGTGATTAACTACGGAAAGGTCGTGGGCAATGAACAGATATGTTAGCCCCATCTGTTGCTGCAGGTCTTCAAACATGTTTACAACCTGTGCCTGAATAGAAACATCCAGTGCAGAAACAGGTTCGTCGCACACTATAAATTCCGGGTTAACCGCAAGAGCGCGTGCTATACCAATTCTCTGCCTTTGGCCACCAGAAAACTCGTGGGGATAACGGTTTGCATGTTCACTGTTAAGGCCCACAGTTGCAAGAAGAGAAAGAATTCTTTCCCTTCGTTCCTGCTTGCTGCCATACAACTTGTGAATGTCCAAAGCCTCGCCAATAATGTCAGAAATTGTCATGCGAGGATCAAGGGATGCATAGGGATCCTGAAATACAATTTGCATCTTTCTGCGAAAGGGAAGCATGTCTAGCTTTACCCCGTTCTCGCTGTCAAATATGACCGTTCCGTTGTAAGTAATTTTTCCTGCGGTAGGTTCAGTCAGCCTAAGGATTGAACGACCGGTAGTTGTCTTACCGCATCCAGATTCTCCTACCAAACCAAAGGTTTCGCCCTTCTTTATAAAAAAACTTACATCGTCAACAGCCTTTACAACTTTTCCTCCGCCTGCAGGAAAGTACTGCTTCAAGTGTTCTATTTCCAGAAGTTTCTTTTCGTCACCCATCACTTGCCCTCCTCTGCATTCTTTCTCTCAGGTACAACTGCATCGGCACTACCCAGCATTTCTGCCTTCTGCTCAAGCCAGCACCGTCCGTAGTGCACATTTTCTCCCACTGTAGCACCGCCCAAACTTTCGTATTCGTTACGGACAGGTTTCTGTTCCAGACAAATTTTCATGCAGTTGGAACATCTTGGAGCAAATCCGCATCCCTTGGGAGGATTAAGCAGATCTACTGGCTGACCTTCAATAGGCACCAGTTTTGAATAATCCTTTTCGTGGAACTTTGGAATTGAGCGCAAAAGTCCCCTAGTGTACTCGTGCTGAGGATTATAAAAAATATCGTCAGTGGTTCCGTACTCAACAATCTCGCCAGCATACATGACTGCAATATGGTCGCACATGGAAGCTACAACACCAAGGTCGTGAGTTATCATAATGATTCCCATGCCCAACTTCTTTTTTAAGTCCTGCATAAGCTCAAGAATCTGAGCCTGAATGGTAACATCAAGAGCCGTAGTAGGTTCATCCGCAATAAGTAGTTTTGGCTCGCATGCAAGGGCAATGGCAATCATGACACGCTGCCTCATTCCCCCCGAAAGCTCATGGGGATACTGCTTAAGGCGTTTGTCTGGTTCGTTTATTCCTACAAGCGTAAGAAGTTCCCTTGCCCTAGCCTTTGCCTCCTTGCCCTTCTTGTTGGTGTGCAGTTTTATTGCTTCCTCTATCTGATTTCCGATTGTCCAAACCGGATTAAGTGAAGTCATTGGATCCTGAAAGATTATGCTCACTTCCTTACCGCGGATTTTCCTCAGTTCTTTTTCTGACATCTGATCTATGCGGTGTCCGTTGAACATTACTGAGCCACCGGTAATTTTTCCGTTGTCTGCAGTAAGCCCCATTACAGAATAAGCCGTAACAGATTTTCCTGAGCCAGACTCTCCTACAATGCCCAGAACCTCACCCTCCTGCATATGAAGGGTAACATCGTTCAGCGCTTTTACTTCGCCAGCCGGAGTAAAGAAAGAAAGTTTTTCGTGCTGAATTTCTACAAGATATTCCTGTTCTGCCATTTCTTAACTCCTACTGCTTAAGTTTGGGATCAAACGCATCACGAAGACCGTCGCCCAAAAGGTTAAAGCTTAATATGATAATGAAAATAAGAGCCGCTGGAGCAAACAGTTTTTCTGGGAATGTCTGGAATCCGTTTAAAGCCGAAGAGGCAAGAGAACCAAGTGACGGCATTGGAGCCTGAACACCCAGTCCCAAGAAAGACAGGAAAGACTCTGTAAAAATAGAAGACGGAATCTGAAGAGTTGTGGTAACAATCAGAGTTCCTATACAGTTTGTTATCAAGTGCTTTCCGATAATTCTGCTTCCCTTTGCACCCAAAGCCTTTGCCGCAGTAACATATTCATTCTGTTTAAGAACCATAATCTGCGAGCGGATGATTCGCGCCATGCCCACCCAGTAGAGCAGTGCAAAAACTATAAACATTGAAACCATGTTTGGCCCAAGCTTCTGAATCCATCCAAAACCAGGTGCCTCCCCCAAAGTCTTAAGTGGATACTTTAAAGTCTGTGCAAGCAAAATGATAATCAATACATCGGGTACAGTATAGATAATGTCTACAATGCGCATCATGACCAAATCCACAGTGCCACCCAAATAGCCAGCAATGGCACCATAAAGAGAACCAATTATCAGGATAAGGATTGAAGCCACAATACCTACCATCATAGAAACTCTTCCGCCAACCATTACCCTTATGGCATAGTCTCGTCCGTTCTGGTCAGTACCAAGAATGTGAGGGAACACCTTTTCGCCTGCTTCCTTTTGTGCAAGTTCCTGAGCCGAATACTGCATGGGAGAAAGCCTTTCGCTACCCTTTATCTGCTGCTCATACTTGTAGGGATAAAACAGCGGAACAATAAAGCAGAGTATTACAATAAGCAGAACTATGGAAAGCGCCGCCATTGCAATTTTATTTTTTCTAAAGCGCCTTATTCCGTCCTTCCAGAAACCAACGGACTCGCGCATTACCACAAGGGAATCTTTTTCTTCTGCAGAAGCGGGAACAAAATCATCAACATTTAACTGAAAGCTCAAGGGATTTTTTTTCATAACCGACTCCTACTTTAACTTAATGCGAGGATCAACAATCGCATAAGTTATGTCAACAATTACATTCATTGCAATTACAAACACAGCAAGGAAGATTGTCGTTCCCATAATCATGGGGTAGTCGCGGCTTGTAATAGCACCCACAAATTCTGAACCCAAACCGGGTATGTTAAAAATCTTTTCGATGATGAAGCTTCCCGTCATGAGCGATGCAACAAGGGGTCCAAGATATGTAATGACTGGAAGAATTGCGTTCCTCAATGCATGCTTAAAAATGGACATGAAGGGAGTAACTCCCTTTGCACGGGCAGTGCGCATATAATCCTGACCTATAACATCTAGCATGGAAGAGCGCATGAGGCGTGCAATATAAAATGTAGGATACAGGGCAAGTGCCATTACGGGCATTATGTAGCTCTGGGGAGTTTCCAGTCCCAGCGACGGAAGCAGTTTTAGCTTTGTAGAAAAAATGTACATAAGAAGCGTGGAAGACAAAAAGCTTGGAATAGCTATGCCAGCGGTAGACATGACTACAAGAATGTTGTCCACTGCCTTTCCCCTTTTAAATGCGGCAACGGCTCCAAGGGGAACACCCACGAACACCGCAACCAAAATTGCAAATCCGCCCAGCTTTGCAGAAACAGGAAATTTCGTGGTGATTATTTCTCCAACAGTACGACCCCTCTTTTTAATTGAAAGACCAAAGTCTCCGTGAAGAATTCCTCCCATGTAGGTAAGATACTGCTGACCCAAGGGCTTATCCAATCCGTACTTTGCCTCCATGGCAGCCTGTGCCTGAGGAGTAACAGCTTTTTCTGCAAGAAAGGGACCGCCTGGAACCATGTTCATAATAAAGAAGGTGAGGGTTGCCACAAGAAAGGCGGTAACAATGGCCGTGGCAATTCTTTTTAAGATGTATTTTACCATTCAGAACCTCTAGGTTGAAAGGGAATAAAAAAAGACGCACAACCTCGACGGGTACTGCGTCTTTGCAATCTTATTTACTATATAGTATACACTAGCATTATGCAATTCCTAGTCAAACAACAAGCCTAACTGCTTACTCGGAAATTTCTGTCGGTAAGGATTCGGGCAAAAATCAGTCCCAAAGAAAGAGAGCACACAACCATGACGGCTTTGGTTATCCACAGCATGCCTGTGGAAAGATCTTCCAGGGCAACATAATAAATTCCCTTGTACATAAACATTCCCGGCACCATAATAACAATGGAAGGAACAGTAACCGTAAGCCGAGGATATCCGTTAACACGCTTGGTGGCAGAAGCAAGAAGTCCTGCTATAAGGGCTGCCAAAAATGCGGCAAGAGTGGCAGGCACCGGAGTAAAATCCAAAAGTTCCAGACGCAAAACATTGGCAAACATTCCTATGAATCCTGCTGTTACCGCCATACGGGCTGTACTGTTGAACATGAGCGAAAATCCGTATACCGCAAAAAAACTGGCAATCATCCTAAACAAAATCGTCTGCCACAAAGCATACTCGTACTCAATAAAGTCAGCAGGGGCAAACTTGAACACAAAGGCGCACAACCAACCGGTAATTGTTGCCACAAAAATAATCAGCAAGGAATACAGAATCCTTTCAAATCCAGAACGCAAATCCAGTTTGGCAAGGTCTATGCCTCCAGTAATAAGAGGAAATCCCGGAATAATAAAGAGCATGGAACAGATGTATCCAGCCTGATGTGCTTCCGAAACGCCAAAGAAAAATTCTGCAGCCTTTAAAAGCCCAATGTAGGCAAAGCAGGCACAGGCTACGCTTAGGGCAACATTTGCATACAGGGTAACATGCCTTTCCAACAGTTTTCGGCGTACAAAATTTCCTATTCCTGCACCAAAAAAAGCGCATCCCATTTCTACAGGTCCGCCCCCCAAAAGAAATGTAAAGGCTGCACAGGCTACTGCAGAGGCAAACCCCAGTTGAAGAGCATTGTAACGATTAAGGGAATGCTCTATTTCGTCCAGAATGTCAAAGAACTGCTTTACAGAATATCGTTCTGCATTGGCAGAAAAGTCATCGGCAAAAGCCCTAAGGTGATGCAGTTTGTCAGTATTTACTCCGGTAGTGTTTATGGAAATAGCGTTAGTGTAGGTCTCGCCTCCGTCCACACAGGTGTATTCTATCGAAAGAAGACCTATGTCGGCATTACAAGCTATCCCCATCCCTCGGGAAACCTTGTTCATTGCTGCCCTAACACGCCAAGCTCCAGCGCCTACAGACAGCATCATAAGGCCAACCCGTCCCACAAGAGCGGATTTTTCGTTAAGGGGTGCATTTTTTGCTGATTTATGGCTTTCTACATCAATAAGGTTGTCCCAGTCTATGGACATGTGTTGCTTTCTTAGTTTGCTCATACTAAAATCATTATACAAAATAGAAGTATCCTTGTCCATAAAAAATGAATTGCTTTTTATGAAAATGCAGTTTATAATGTGGGGTTATGGAGAAGTTCCCCTTTACCATAGATACAGAAAGTAAAGTCAAACGCTACTATCAGCTCTACACATTTTTTGCGGAATGCATTGCAGAAGGAAAAATTCCTGCAGGCGAAAAACTTCCGTCAATCCGTACTATAGCCGAAGAGCTTAACATTGGGCGAAATACCGTGGTAAAGGCTTACGAACTTTTGGAAGAGGAAGGCTTTATTTTTTCCTACGAAAAGAGCGGATTTTTTGTGCGAGACAAAAACGCAACTGCCTTCATCCATCAGAATCTTCAGAGACCCGGAGAGGATACAGTTCCTACTGTTGATTCCATATTCAAGCAGCGTAAGGGTACAGATTTAAAGTCGGGACTTAAAGAACTGCCCCTTTCTGAATTTACCACGCTGATTGCAGAAACAAGCCGTCAGCAGGTACAGAATGAGGTACAGACTGTATCCCAAAAGGAACTAGACAAGCTCTTGGGAGAAGATAACAGATCCACAACAAAATCTGACCCCATAAAGGCTGAACAAACCAAGAAGGTAAAGGAATCTGTAGACGAAAAAGTTGCCTCCATAATGAAGCAGATACAGTGGGAATCAGAAGACGATGAATCCCAGACCCTTACCCAGACGGAACTAGATGCTGTCCTTAATTCTGGTGCGGTACAAACTGTACCCATTGAAGACACATCTGTACCCGTTTTGGACAAGCAACTTGCGGATATTATGGACGACATAAGGCACGAAGAAACAGACGACGGTTCCCAAACCCTTTCCCAGACGGAACTGGATGCGGTATTCAAGTCGGCTGTTGTAGAGCCAGAGCCAGAAGTTCTAATGCAGACGGACATGTCTTCCGCCATAGACTTGGGTACAGAAGAGGATTTTGAAAAGGAGAATTTAAATATGACTGATGCAGATTCACCCTTCGGACAGGAACACTTTCGTTCTACACTTACTGAATTTCTTTCCCTCCATAAAAGAATTAAATGTACGCCAAAACAGCTTGTTGCAGGCGCAAACATAGAAGAACTTATTGCAAACACCCTCCTTACCATACGAGAAGTTAATAATGCAAAGCCAAAGGTTGAACGGCCCAAGGGTCTCTTAAAACTTGCAAAACTGGCCGAAGCAGGAGAACTCCATCTTGCCCAGAAAGAACAAAAGGAGCTTATTGCAATTCCGTCAAACGGTGCAGAAAGCCTTCAATTTCTTAAGGATGTGGGCTTTGAAGTTACGGAACTTTTCTGCGACATACACGGAGTAACCCCTTCGGAACTTGAGTCGTCGGGAGCAAGCACTCTGGTCATAACTTCCACCAGTGCCTCTGCAAAGCGCAGGAAGGAACTTTTAGACTGGGTTTTGGCAGATGAAAGCCGTTACATTATTGAATACGACAAAGAAGCAAACGGAGCCATTCCAGCCCTGCAAGGAGAGGACACTAGCGGCAGGGTAATTTTTGCAGGAAGCGCTTCAGACATGCTGCCAAGATTCCACTCATGCTGGGCACTCCTTCCCAATTCCCTCCTGGACACCTACGAAGCCCAGTTTGGTGATGAAGAACTGGAACTTTCGGATCAGGAACAGAACAAGCTGGTTGAATTTATAGAAAGTGGGGAACTTGACCAGTATCTTTCTGCAAGAGAGTTTTAAATGACATCGGAACAGTGGGAAGCCTTCTGCAATTTTAGGATACAGATGAAAGATTTGTGCCAAAACTGGCTTATTCTGGCCCCAAAACTGGCCCCATTGCAGCAGGAGGCCTCTAAAAAAGATACACCTCCCTACCCCCTGCAAACAGCAGTAGTCTACAACACGGCTTATGATTCTGTAACCATAAATGACCAAATTCGCCTTATAGTTATTGGTGACAACCCTGGAAAGGAAGAGCAGTTGGAAAAAAACCGCAAGTATCTTGTAGGTCAGAGCGGACGCATTGCCGAAGGATTTTTTAAAAGGCACCCGGAATTTAACATTGACTTTCGAAAAAACGCCATCATCGTAAACAAAACTCCCATCCATACGGCAAAGACGGCCCATCTGCGGTATCTTGCAAAAAACGGTGACTCCTCCGTTAGGGAACTTCTTGTGGACTCCCAGCTAAAAATGGCCCGCCTTACTGCAGAACTTCATCAAAAAATGATAGAGGGTACAGATTGCCCAGAAAATGCCCCCCAGTTGTGGCTTGTTGGTTACACAGAACTAAAAGACAGGGGAATTTTTGTGCCCTACAGGGAAGAGCTTAAGGCCTCTTACCTTCCCAAAAATACTAATGCTTGGAGCAGAGTGTTTGTATTCCAGCACTTTTCCATGAATTGCTTTACCAAAGATTTGGGCAAAAGACAGGCCGAAACTGGCTCCAACAATCTAGTTCAGCTTGTAAAAGACATTGGAACTGACCATAAAAACGAAATTTTCAGCATTTAACGACCGTTCGTTAGTAAATTTTTAGCAACCATTGGTCTAAATTCTCAAAAACTCGCCCTTTAACAAACGACGGTTTGTTATTTTGAAGAAAAGAAGCACAATAAAACACTTGGGACACAGTTTTTCCTATTTTGCCGGGAAGCATTTTTATGCTACCAATAACCGCTTGGGACAAAAAAGTCATGCCCACAAGGATTCCGCTCCGTTCAAGACCACTACAAAGAGAACCCAGGGTTATGCGCCAGGAACCCAAATAAAACAGAACCTTTCCTTCTGGCCTAAGCAAAGAAAGAATCACCACAGAAAGGGTAACAAGAGTGGAAGGCAGAACCTTTACAGGCTTTTGTTTCCGCACGCAGGCCATGATAAAGAAAATCAGAACAAGGGACCACTGAACATAGAGATTTCGCACAAGAAGAAACAGGACCAATAGACCTATGCAGAGTACAAAAAAGATCCTGTCTTTTCTGGGAAGACCCTTTTCATCACCAGTAAGGGAAGATACTTCATACAGAGAAGGAAGTGTCTGGGGGCTAAGCCTTTTATACCATTCTGAACGGTTTTCAAAAGCGAGTACAAAAGCTCCTAGGGCACAACCGGTTATCAGGCCAAAACAGAGGAGCAGGGGAGCAACATAAGTTACAGATGAGCCAAACAAAATAAACCGAGAGCAGACTAGTTGGGCGGCATTGTTAGCAAGGGAACCGGCCACAGTTAGGCCAAAGTCAGAAAAGGCGTTGGGCATTAACTTTGCTAAAAGAATCATTACAAGGACGCTAGCAAAAGTTCCAACAAGACTAAAGACAAGAACATAGCTAAAGAGGGTTCCGCTTACCAGAGCCTGAACAAGAACTTTTAGCAAGGCCAAAAAAAGAATATCCTTTACGGAAAATTTTCTTATGGAAAGTATTATGGGAAGATTTGCAAGCCCCAACCGTAAAAAGGGAAACGGTTTAGGAATGGCATACTCTAGGGAAGAAAGAATAAGGCATAGGGCTGCAAGAAAAGAAGTCTGCGACATGGCATAAAAAAGGGGCTTCTAAAACCGAATAGCTCAGCCTTAGAAAGCCCCTGCTGTTTTTATCTTGCGCTTACAAGTTCCAAATCAAAGGCGATGTAGGCGTTACCCGGAATAACACCTGGGTATCCTCCTGCACCGTAACCATATTCAGGGGGAAGAACAATTGTTCGCTTTTCTCCAACCTTCATGTCCTGAACCATAAGATCAAATCCCTTTATCATCTTGTCGGCATCGGTAACAAATTCAAGGGGTGAACGACCTGCTGAAGAATCAAATACGGTTCCGTCTACAAGGTATCCCCTGTAGTGAATGGCCACAGACTTGCCCTTTCCGCATTTTTCTCCGCTGCCTTCCTTTGTAATCTTGTAGCGGATTCCAGTTGAATCAATTGTGTATCCGGGGAAGGCCTTTTCTAAGGTTTCCATTAATGCTTTCATCTTGCGCTTGTTCGCCGCATCGTTTTCTCTGTTCCAGTCGGCCTGGGTTGCAGTAAAGGCTTCTGCCTCGGCACCCTTGCGCACAATGGTAATCTTGGTCATCTTGTCGCCCTGTACCACGGAATTAACAACCTTCTGACTTTCGGAATCAACAACCTTTCCAAAAATCGTATATCCTCCATTAAGATATGTTGTAGGAACAATCGTAATAAAGAACTGGCTTCCGTTTGTGTCTTCTCCAGCATTTGCCATTGCAAGCATTCCTGCCTTGCTAAAGTCCAGACCGTCAACAATTTCGTTTACAAACTGGTATCCCGGTCCGCCTGTTCCGTTGCCCTTAGGGTCACCGCCCTGAATCATAAAATCCTGGCTGTCGCGGTTTGCCCTGCTTATTACGCGGTGGAACTTAAGTCCGTCGTAAAAGGGCTTTCCTTTTGCCGCATCAAGGGTTCCTTCTGCAAGACCCACAAAATTTGTTACGGTAAGGGGCGCCTGCTTGTAGAACAACTCAAGGATAATTTCTCCCTTGGGTGTTTCAATTACTGCAAAGAGTCCTTCTTTTCCTTCAAGAACTTTTTCGCTTCTAGACATACATCCTCCAAATGAAAGCAGAACGCAACTAAAAAGCAGCATTCCAATCAATCTTTTTATTTTCACTTTTATTCCTCCAGTTAGAACTGAGCTACAAACCACATGTAAATTGCTTCAAGCCTTCCGCGGAAAGAATCGTTCATTTTGTTTTCTATGATGGAAAGGGCAGGAAACCTTGCCTGAACAAGCATGTAAACTACAAAACTGTCTCCACAGTCCGTTATGGAAAGACTGATGCGAAGGTTGTCTGTGTTTACGGCTTTTACAAATCCTATGTAGACAGGACTTACATTTATAAAGGCCGCGCTTGTTTCCTTATCCTGCTGATGGTACTCCAGCCGATAGTTTGTTTTTCCAAACGAACAGTCGTTTTGCATGCAGTACATTACCTTGCCTTCGGCACTGCCTTCCGTATCATCAGGAACGCGGGTTCTGTCATCGGGGCCTGCAATGCAGTAACATTCCTTGTAAAGGGTTTTTACCTTTTTGTCGGAATATGAATAGTACTGCATACCTTCCATCTTGCTTACCGAACGAATTATCTTAGAAACATAATCTGTATCCATTTTGGAGACATTTCCG
Source organism: uncultured Treponema sp. (assembly GCA_937894335.1). Taxonomy (GTDB): domain Bacteria; phylum Spirochaetota; class Spirochaetia; order Treponematales; family Treponemataceae; genus Treponema_D. The sequence goes on from CALCRU010000044.1 coordinate 56,015, forward strand.
TCACCCAACTCTGACTTTTTAAGCAGATAAAGGTTTTCCATAATGAATACAGGAGCTTCTGCTTCCTTAGGCCATAAAACAGTGGTCTGCTCTCCAAGAGGAGTCTTTGGAACCAGTTTTAGAGTAGGATCTCCGTTCTTGTAAAACCTGTTCTGAACAAAACCACTGGCCTTTAATTCTTCAAGAACTGAAGGTTCCACAATCTGGTCAACGGTGTAAGCAGAAAGGGCAAATACGGCACCAAAAGATATTACCGCGCACAAAATGGCCTTTTTAAGTATTTTCATTTGTCCGCTCCTTAAAGGTTCATTTTTGGTTAGCGTACACCCTTGTAGATGACGCGCACCTGCTTATATAAACCATCACCCTCGCTTTTGGTTTCAACATCGGGAATATCGTTAAGGGTTGTATGGATAAGACGGCGTTCAAAGGGATTCATCGGCTCAAGCAGAATGGAAGAGCGTGTTGCACGAACCTTGTCGGCAGTGTTGTATGCAAGGCGAACAAGGCTTTCTTCACGGCGAATGCGGTAGTTTTCGCTATCGAGGATTATGCGTACATCTTCCCTTCCAAGGTGACCAGCGTAAACATTTGCAAGAAGCTGCATTGCGTCAAGGTTCTTTCCCTTTCTTCCAATAAGGATTGATGAACTTGAGCTAGAAAGTTTAAGTCCAATTTTTCTGTCTTCACGGAACATTATTTCTACCGTAACATCGTAGCCCATTTTCTGAACCATCTGAGTTACAAAGTCTATAAGCTTCTGCTCAAATTCGTCCTGAGGAAGAGGATTTGCAACTATTTTAGGATTGTTTGCCCTCTTTGTAGCGTTGGGAACAGAGCCGTCAAATTCTGACGAAACATGTCCTGCGGCATCAAGCGTGTGTACCCGGATTTTTACATATCCGTTTTTAAAGAGAGACTTTTTCTGAGACTCAAGAATTTCTACATCAAACTGATCCTTTTCAAGTCCAAGTTCTGCGGCCGCCTTTTCTATGGCCTCTTTTTCTGTTTTTGCTTCGTACTCGTAAACCATATATATACCTCCAAAGTTAGCGTGTTTTCTTTTTGCCGGATTTGAATTTTTCATCAAACTTGTTTACCGGCTTTTTGCTTTTTGCAAGTTCCTGCTTCTTGTTTTTCGTAATTTTATTGATTACAAGCTGCTGTCCCATCTGCAGAATGTTGCTTACCGTCCAGTACAGAACCAGACCACTAGCCACATTGTAAAGGATGAAGAAGAACATTATGGGCATGCCATACATGAGGAGCGCCATTTGGGTCTTACTCTGACCGCTGCCTGCTCCACCGTACTGAGTTATCATTCCGTTGAACAACTGGGAAAGAGTGTAGACGAAAGGCAGTATGCGAAGATTGTTCTGTGTAAAACTTGAAATTAGAGGAATGTTCTTTTCCCAAGTCCAAATGCTGTCGCCTACAGAAAGGTCGTCTATCCATCCCTTAATAAAACTCGCACCGCGGAATTCAAAGTAATTGTTGAACACATTGTACATGGCAAACAGAATAATCATCTGTATAATCATTGGAAGACATCCGCTTGCAGGATTGTATCCCGCTGCCTTGTAAAGTTTGGAACTTTCCTCCTGCATCTTTTGGGGATTGTCCTTGTACTTTTCCTGAATTGCCTGCATCTGAGGCTGAAGTTCCTGCATCTTAAGGGTACCAATGGCACTCTTTCTGTTAAGGGGGAAGAGTATAATTTTAAGAAGGAAGGTAAGCACGATGATTGCAACTCCCCAGTTGTGCACCAGCCGGTAAATCATTTCAAGGGCCCACTTAAGAACTTTTTCTACGGGAGAAAGGAATCCACTTGTCTGAAGGGCAAGGTTAAGTTTTGCATTGTACAGATCCCAACCGTTGTTTTCGCGAGAGTTGTATCTTACCAAATCGTTTTCGTTTCTTGGTCCTATGTAAACATAGAATGTATCGGTGCAGAGGGAAGAAGTAATTGCATTTCTTGTAAGAAGAATCTGGGCATTGGAATAGTCGTTGGGACTTTCAGTAACGCATCTGACAGAATCCTTCATGATTGAGGAGTCAGCCGGCTTTACAAGTATGGTAAAGTATTTTCCTGCCACGCCAGCCCATTCGTAGGACTTGTTGTAGTATCTGTTGTCTATATTCTTCTTTGTCTTCTTGGAACCGTTGTATGCAACATACTGTCTTACTTCGTAACGGTCTTTCTTGTTGTAGTGGGGTCCAATCTGAGGTGATGTCCTTATCGTGTAGGAAACTCCGTCTACATTAAGTCCGCTTGTTCCTTCCAGTCCGTTTACAGTAATGTCTAGGCGGAACATGTATTCATCATCCTTGAATGTATAAAGCTTTCCAAGGCGGAATTTCTGAATGTTTCCGTTACTGTCGGTGTATTCGTAGTCCCTGTAAAATCCTATTGTATAGTCGTTGATTTTCTTTACATTGAATACTTCGTTCACTGGTGTAGCCGTTGCATCTCCTATTGCCAGAGAAAAAGCTCTGTTAAGTTCGGTTATGTTGTCGGCCATTTCTACACCGCTTCCTGTATCCTTGTCATTATGTTCAAGAAGTTTGTAGCTTATTATGTCGCCACCTCGATTTGTAAAGGTAGCCTGAATTCTGTTTGTCTTAATAACAAAGCTTTCTTCGCCTTCTTCAACTTCTGTTTCCTCTACGGCAACAAGTTGACGGTTTGAAAGTTCTTCCTGTCTTGCAGCTTCTTCCTGCTTAAGTTCAATATTTTGTTTTTCTGCGGCCGCTTGCTGCTTTGGAATAATAACTTTTATTTCCACTATAGCAGAAGCAACAATCACTAATGCCGACAGAACGATTGCCCAAACAGTGTTTTTATCCATGGCACATTCCTCTTTGTATTTTTTTCATCCAGACTGTCGGGAACGGGGTCATAGCCGCCTTTACAGTAAGGATTGCATTTTATTATTCTTTTAACTGAAAGCAAAAAACCCTTTGCAGGTCCATGCAGACGCACTGCATCCAAGGCATACTGGGAGCATGTCGGAGTATACCTGCAACATGCAGGAAACAAAGGTGAGACAAATACTTGATAAAATCGTATTCCAAGAACAAGGAATTTTGTAAAAAAAGACCTTATTCCTGTAATAAACCAGCCTTTTGGCATAATGTCTTAAATTGTTCGCACCGCGAGTGGAACGAGTCATTTCCGGGATACACCAAAAGAAGCATATCATACCCGGTGTTCAGGTGCGCTTTAAAAAAACGATATGTTTCACGGCTAAAACGCTTGGACTTGTTTCTTTCCACAGCATTTCCATAACCGCGGGGAAGAGGAAATCCGATTCGATTTATGTTTCGGTCATTCAGCATATAGAAGAGCTTTGCTCCGGCAATGCTGACTCTCTTCCCTGTTTTAAAAAGTTTCTGGAAGTCTCCGGGACGCTTTATGTGTTCTTCTTTACAAAAACGCCCCGTCTTTAGCAAGTCTGTCTCCATCCCTTGGGTTTACATCTTTGCTGTCTGATTCTTTCCGTTCTGGTAAGGTTTCTTTTCGTCAGATACAGTCAGCTTCCAGCGACCCTTTGCTCTGCGGCGGGAAAGAACCATGCGACCACCCTTTGTCTTCATGCGTGCACGGAAACCGAATTTTCTATTGCGTTTCACTTTGCTTGGTTGATATGTGCGTAACATAATGAACGACTCCTTAAATGAAATTCTTGAATGTAGTAGTAAAAGATAATACCATTATTCCTTAGAGTTGGTCAACATGTTTTGCCTTAAATTCTCGAACAAATTGGATAATTCCGGGGGAAGTTCATTCTTTTGTTCCTCATTTTTTATCTGAATTCCGCTTTTTTCAAGAATTTTTTCGTCCCTTTCAAACCTTTTTTCTCTTTCCTCTATGTTTCTTTTTGTCCTTTCCTCTTCTGATTCAGCCTTTCCGTGAAGTCTTGCACTGCTTCCTTCAATTCGGAACACTATGTTTCCCACTTCAAGTGAAGGAATCTTTTTTTGTAGTCCCGTAAGAATGTACTTCTTGTGCATCTGGAAAAGTTCTATCCAACCGGGATGGTCGGTTTCTACAAGAAGAGTTTTGTTCTTAAGGTCAACAATGTGACTGTGGTCCAACATATTTCTTCCCTCATAGGAATTTGAAGACTTTATTGAGAGGAGAATTTCTTTCCATGCGTTTTCCATCTCGTAAGATTTTTCTACATCCTCAGCACTTATGTTAGTGAATATTTTGTTTATAAGTTGGGCTACAGGCTTTATTTCTTCCATCAGCCTTTTACCTCCTCCCACATTCCGTTTCTTATTTCGTATACTCTTGTTGAATTTTTTCTGTACCTTTCATAAGGTTCTCCGGGAAGGAAAGTACAGAAGAGCTGGTCATATTCGGGAAGAAGTTCCGTCATTCGCTGCCTTTTGTCAGGATCAAGCTCAAGAAGAACATCATCCATAAGTAGGACGGGTTTTTTTCCGGTAACTTGAGTGTAGTAGAAGGCCTGAGCTGTTCTTAGAACAAGGGCCACAAGACGCCTCTGACCGGTAGATGCAGTAGGAACAAATGGCAGTCCATCTTTTACAAAAATAATTTTATCACGGTGAGGTCCTGTCATTGTTGTCTGAAGAATTTTTTCTGATTCCCTCTTTGACTTTATAAGGGTTTCCACTTCATCAAGTTCGGGCAACATATTTTCGTTCTGACGGTTTTTCCATGAAGGAACATATTTTATGCTTACATTTTCTATTCCAGTTACCTGTTCGTAAAGTTTTCCAAATATCATGTTAAACTGAAATACCGCACCATATCTTTTTTTCTGAATTTCAAGACCATTCATTATAAGTTGAATATCATAAGTATCTAGAAGTTCGTAGTTCTGCTCCTTAAGGCAGAGGTTTCTGTTTTTTAAAATTCTTTTGTATTTTCTAAGTACATCAATGTAAAGAATATCATACATGCTAAGGCTCTGGTCTATAAAAAACCTTCTTCTTTCAGGTTCTCCTATTGCAAAATCCAGATCATCGTGATTGTAGAGGACGCAGGGCATTGTGTTTACAAGTTCTTTTCTGTCCCTTAAAATTTTACCGTCCCTTTCTATTTTTTTATTTCCCTTTTCTATTGAAATTACGGTAGTGTGTGTGCTGCCGTTTTCCTCCTTATACATGGAATGAAGAGACATTTCGTCATGACCATTTTTTATTATTTCTGAATCGTTGCGAGTTCTAAATGACGAGCCGTAAGAGGAATAGTACAATCCTTCAATTATGTTGCTTTTTCCCTGACCATTAAGTCCGGTAAAAAAGACCTCCTTTGAAAGAAGGTCTATGTTACCGTCACTGAGGTTTCTAAAGTTGTAAGGTTTTAGATACAAGAAAGGCACTTCTAAAAGTTCTATTCTTTCTGCATCGGCATGATTATGTGGAAGTAATCTTCTGCGGGCTCCGGCTTAAGGGTAACCGCCTTCATTTCTTCGGTAAATTCAAACTTAATTCTTTCGGCCTGAATTACGCGGAGAGGTTCTTCTACATAGCGGTAGTTAAGGGCAAGAGAGTAGGGCTGTCCTGCATATTCACAAGGAATTTCTTCATCAGCACTTCCCATTTCAGAAACCTGAGAAGTAATCTTTAAGATTCCATCGCTTATGTTAAAGAAAAGCCTTCCTGCTTTCTTGTCCACCATAAGGGCAACACGCTTTAGGGCGTTTATAAGGTCGTTTTTGTTAACCTGGAAACTATAAGCCTGATTTTCTGGAATTACTCTTTCGTAGTTGGGAAACTGTCCTTCAAGAAGAACAGAACCAAACTTGTAGTTACCAAAGCGGAAGAAAATCATTTTTTCTACAACAGCAATAGAAATATTTCCCTCTGAAGGAGAGTGCTTTAATATTGTGGTAAGAATTTTTGGATGAACTATTGCAGAAGGAAAATCACTAACTCCGTCAAGAATGTTCTTTGAAGCATAGCTTAATCGTCTGCCGTCTGTAGCAACAAGAATAAGGTTAGATCCTTTCTTTTCAAAGTATACACCGTTCATAAAGTAACGAGTTTCGTCCTCACTAACAGCAAAGGAAGTCTGACTTATCATTTCCTTAATGTCTTTTGATGGAACTTCAAAGTAAGGAACATTTTCTGCAGCATCAAAGTCAGGAAATTTTTCCTGAGACATGCTCTTCATCTGGAACTTAATTTTCTTTGCAACAGGCTTTATTACAACTGTTACTCCCTGATCATCTCCTTCTGAAGACTGATTAAATTCAATTTCTCCATCGGGAAGTGAATTAAGGATTCCCATGAATTTGTCACAGTAAACAGTTGTGGAACCTTCTTCTTCAACCTGAAACGGAATATGGGTTTCAAAATTTACTTTTATGTCCGTTGCTTTTATTGTAAGAGCATTGTTATGGGCAGAAAGAAGAACATTAGACAAAATGGAACCAACATTCTTTGTTGAAATGATTTCCTGCGCAATTGAAATTTCTTTAATCATTGCATCACGGTCAAATGTAAATTTCATAAAAACTCCTTTTATTCACATTTCCTATTTTTTATTAAATTTATAAATTTAATAATAGTTATAATAGGTGTTGTGAATTTGTGGAAAAGCCGTTTATTTTGTTGTATTAGTAATAATTGTGAACTGAATAAGTTTTGAATTTGAGTTCACAAGATTTCCACTTTTACCCAAAATAAAAAGATATCCACCTTTTATTAACATTATTGTATCACATTATGAACAAGTTGTCTATTTTTTATAGTCCTTTATGTCCCTTATTAGTGACTGAATAGTTGTGCCCAGTGAAGAATCGGTTTTTAAGTCTGATTCTATTTTTTCGTAACTGTGCATTATGGTAGTATGGTCCCTTCCTCCAAATTCATTGCCCAAATCTGGGTAGGAAAGTTCTGTAAGCTCACGGGAAAGGTAAATTGCAATCTGGCGTGGAACTATAAACTGCCTGTTCCTCTTTTTACCCTTTATGTCGCTTACTGAAATGTTGTAATGGTCGGCAACAACCTTTATAACTGTATCCACAGAAATTGAGCCGTTTGCAACTTGAGAAACAGTGTCCCTAAGAAGATCTATAGCAACATCCAGGGTAACTGTTTTTCCCGTAAGGTCTGAATATCCTACTATTTTTGTAATTCCAGATTCTATGTCCCTAACATTTGACTCTATTTTTTTTGCAATATAGTCCACCACATCTCCAGAAACAGACTTTCCCATTATGGAAAGCTTCTTCTGAATTATGGCCATTCTTGTTTCGTAATTAGGAGCCTTCATATCTACAGACATTCCCCTTGTAAACCTACTCCTAAGCCTGTCCTGAATTCCTTTTACATCAGTCATGGGGCGGTCGCAAGTAAAGACCATTTGCTTTTTGTTGTTAAAAAGAGATTCAAAAGTATAGAAAAGTTCTTCCTGCAGGGCTTCCTTTCCTTCAAGAAACTGAATGTCGTCAAGAAGAAGGACATCAAGTTTTCTGTATTTATTCTTAAATTTTTCGATAGTTTTGTTGTTGGGATTTTTATCACGGATTGCAGTAGTAAATTCGTTCATGAAATTTTCAGTACTTACATAGCAGATTTTTGCGCTTTCCTCTGAATTGTTCCAGATGTAGTTTCCTATAGCCTGCATAAGGTGGGTTTTTCCCAGACCAACTCCTCCGTAAAGAAGAAGAGGATTGTAAGTTGTTCCCGGATTTTTTGAAACAGCTAAAGATGCGTTGTAAGCAAAGGCATTGTTGTCTCCCGAAACAAAAGACTCAAAAGTGTAGTCTTCGTTAAGCTGAGGATGTTTCTGACCTTGTTTTTCTTCTGACTTTTGAACTACAGGCTTATAAATTTCTTTTTCTGGTTCAGGTTCACTTTCTTCCGTTTTGGCAGGAGAAAAGTTTTCGTTTATTACATACTTTGAAATTTTTATGTTAAGTCCGCCAAGAGAATTTATTTTGTTTTCAAGTTTTTCTATGTTTCCGCGAGAGACAATCTGATCCCACATGAATTTTGAAGGAACAGAAACAGTAATTTCGTCCTGATTGTCTTCAACATACTCCATGTTGAACCACAGGTTAAAGTCTACTTCCTTTCCGTCTTTTTTATATTCTTCCCTAAGTTGAGCAAAGGCCTCTTCCCAAAAAGCCTTATAATTTTGATTTCCCATAAAGTCCATTATAACCTACCTTTACTTTTTTCTTCAATACAGGTATACTTAAATTCTAGAATTTTCTATATATGGGCTTAATGCGAGCGCTTAATCCCGTATATTTTGAGGAAAAAAATGTCAGAAGAAAACTCTCAGTATTCCGCAAGCAGCATTCAGGTTTTAAAGGGTTTGGAGGCTGTTCGCAAACGCCCAGGCATGTACATTGGCTCCACCGGTCCAAACGGTCTGCATCATCTTGTATATGAAGTAGTAGACAACTCCATAGACGAGGCAATGGCTGGTCACTGCGATACCATTACAGTTGCTCTAGAAAAGGACGACATCTGCCGAGTAGAAGACAATGGACGCGGAATTCCTGTTGACATGCATCCTACAGAAAAAATTTCCGCATTGGAACTTGTTCTTACTCGTCTTCATGCAGGAGGAAAATTTGACAAGTCAAACTATAAGGTTTCGGGAGGTCTTCACGGTGTAGGCGTAAGTTGTGTAAACGCACTTTCTGTCTGGATGGAAGCATTTGTAAATCGTGAGGGAAAACGCTACGAGCAGAAATATGCCGAAGGAAAACCCAAAACAAAAGTAGAGTGTCTTGGAGAAACCAATCTCCACGGAACCACAATCCGTTGGAAGGCAGACAAGACTATTTTTACCGAAACAACAACATACAACTTTGATGTACTTTCAAACCGTCTTAGGGAACTTGCATTTCTTAATCCTGGAATAACAATCATCTTTAGGGACGAACGACTTGAAACTCCAAAAGAAGTAGTTTACAAATTCGAAGGGGGAATAAAGCACTTTACCACATTCCTTAACGAAGGAAAAACCGTAGTTCCTGCAGAACCCATTTATATTTCTGGCGAAACAAACGATGTCATCATGGAAGTGGCCATGCAGTACAACGATGGCTACAACGAGAACATATACTCCTATGTAAACGACATTAACACCCACGAAGGCGGAACCCACCTTGACGGATTTAAAATAGCCCTTACCGTAGTGCTTAACAAATTTCTTGAAGCCGACATGCCTGCCCGTGAAAAGTTGCGAAAGAAGCTTGTGGATAAGGATCCAAAGTCTCCCGAAAAACTTACAGGTGATGATGTTCGTGCTGGTCTTACTGCTGTTCTTTCTGTAAAAGTTCCTGAACCCCAGTTTGAAGGACAGACAAAGACAAAACTTGGAAACTCAGAAGTCCGAGGATATGTAGACTCTTTGGTAAAGGAAAAGTTTACCCTCTGGTGCGAACAGAATCCTCAGATAGTAGACTCCATTCTAGAAAAGGCAGTAGCAGAAGCTACAGCCCGCATTGCCGCAAGAAAAGCAAAAGACAGCGCTCGCAAAAAGACGCTGGGCGACAGTTTTGGTCTTCCGGGAAAACTTTCAGACTGTTCCAGCAAGGATCCTAAGATTTGCGAAGTGTACATAGTCGAGGGTGATTCTGCAGGCGGTTCTGCAAAGAAAGGAAGGGATGCAAAAACCCAGGCTATTCTTCCTCTTTGGGGAAAAATGCTTAATGTCGAAAAAAGCCGCATAGAAAAAGTCATCAACAATGACAAACTGGAACCAGTCATAGCATCTCTTGGAACAGGAATAGGAAAGAACTTTGACATAAGCAAGTTGCGCTACCATAAAATCATAATAATGGCTGATGCTGATGTTGACGGAAGCCATATTCGCACTCTGTTGCTTACATTCTTCTTCCGCTACATGCCTCAACTTATAGAAGAAGGCTATGTCTATCTTGCAATGCCACCTCTCTTTAAAATTCAGTTGGGAAAGCAAAAGCCCATCTATGTATATTCCGATGCAGAACGGGATGCGGAGCTTGAAAAGCTTGGAGAAAATCGAGCAAAGGCAAATGTCCAGCGCTACAAAGGTCTAGGTGAAATGGACGGAACTCAGCTGTGGGAAACTACAATGAATCCTGCGGTGCGCAAGATGATGAAGGTAACCATACCCGATGCCATTGCCGCCGATCAGATTTTTAGTGTCTGCATGGGAGAGGCTGTAGAACCTCGCCGTAAGTTTATAGAAGAAAACGCAGTATACGCGACATTGGATGTATAAGGAACTTTAAGGAAAAACTATGGAAGAAATTACAACCCCAGAAGGCGGAACTTTAATAATTCAGCCTATAGAGCAGGAAATCCGAAAGGCATACATAGACTACTCAATGTCCGTTATAGTAAGCCGTGCCCTTCCAGATGTGCGTGACGGTCTTAAACCTGTTCACCGACGCATTTTGTATTCCATGAATGAATTGGGACTGCACAATAATGTTGCAACCCGTAAGTGTGCTACAATCGTAGGTCATGTGCTGGGTCACTATCACCCCCACGGAGACGCTTCCGTTTACGACGCTCTTGTCCGTCTTGGTCAGGACTTTTCAGAACGGTATCCTGTTGTTTTCCCTGGCGGAAACTTCGGTACAATAGCAGGAGACCCTCCGGCAGCATACCGTTACACCGAAGCAAAAATGGAAAAGTTGGCGGACGAAATGGTTGCCGACATCCAGAAGGATACGGTAGACTTTATTCCAAACTTTGACGAAACTACAAAAGAGCCTACAGTTCTTCCTGGAAAATTCCCCTTCCTTCTTGCAAACGGTTCAAACGGAATTGCAGTCGGTATGGCCACAAACATGCCTCCCCACAACCTTAGAGAGATTTCTGCTGCTGTTTCGGCCTACATAGACAATCCTGAACTTTCCATAGACGAGCTTATGACCCACATAAAGGGACCAGATTTTCCAACCGGCGGAATTATCTTTGGCAAACAGGGAATAAAGGACGCCTACAGGACAGGTCGCGGAAAAATCCTCATCCGTGGACGCTTTACGATTGATGTAGACAAAAACGGTAGGGAATCCATTATCTTTACAGAAGTACCCTATCAGGTAAATACAAAAGTCCTCTGCGAAAAAATTGCGGAACTTGCAAGAGACAAAGTTATTGACGGAATCAGCGGAGTAAACGACGAATCTTCTGACCGAACAGGCATGCGCATTGTAATAGACCTTAAGCGCGGTGCCATGACAAAAGTCGTTCTTAACCAACTCTTTTCAAAGACAGCCCTACAGTCTAGCTTTGGTGTCATAAACTTGGCCCTAGTAAAAGGAAGACCACAGACACTAAACCTTAAGCAACTCATCCAGTGCTTTGTGGAACACCGGGACGAAGTTATTACTCGCCGAACCCAGTTTGACTTAAGGGAAGCAAAAAAGCGTGAGCATATCCTTGAAGCCCTTATTACGGCCGTAGACTGTATAGATGAAGTAATAAAAATCATCCGCGGAAGCCGAGACGAAAAAGAAGCAAAAGTTGGCCTTATGCACAGGTTCAACTTTGACGACGAACAAGCCCAAGCAATTGTAGACATGAGGCTAGGTCGCCTTACCAATCTGCGCATTGACGAACTCCGTAAAGAAATGGCCGAAGTTAAGGCTCTTATTGCCCACTTGGAAGATTTGCTTGCCCATCACGAAAAGATTCTTGCCATTATCAAAACAGAAACAGCCGAACTTGCGGAAAAATACGGTGACGACAGAAAGACCGACATTGTGGCCGGTGAAGTTGAAGAAATCAATGTGGAAGACATGATAAAGGAAGAGGACATGGCTATCCTCATTTCTAAACTGGGCTACATAAAGCGAGTTCCCGTAAGCCAGTACAAGAGTCAGGGCAGGGGTGGAAAGGGAACAATCAGCGCAAAACTTGTAGAAGAAGACTACATAAACCAGCTGTTTATAGCGTCTACTCATGATTACCTTATGTTTATTACAAATGAAGGAAAAGCGTACTGGATTAAGGTTCACGAGATTCCCGAAGCATCCAAGACAAGCCGAGGTTCCCACATAAAGAGCCTTCTTCAGGTAAGCGCCAATGAGGAAATAACAACAACGGTAAGTCTTAAGGAATTTAGCGAAACTCAGTACCTGTTTATGGCAACTGCAAATGGTGTGGTTAAAAAGACACCAACATTTGAGTTCCGCAACGCAAAGTCCCGAGGAATTCAGGCTGTTCGTTTGGATGACGGTGACAAGTTGGTAAGCGCAATTCTTTCTTCTGGAAACGACGAACTTCTTCTTGTAAGCCGAAGGGGTCAAGCCCTCCGCATAAAGGAAGAGGAAGTTCGTTCCATGGGAAGGGCAGGTCGCGGTGTAGCAGGAATGAAACTTGCTGAAGGTGATGAATTGTGCGGTGCTATTCATGTAGAGCCTGATGCAAAGATTCTTGTTGTTACCGAAAAGGGAATTGGAAAGCGAGTTGACTTTGAAGAATTTAGTGCCCACGGTCGCGGAACAGGCGGACAGAAGGTTTTTGGCAATGTAGAAGACAAGGGCGAAATTATTGGGGCACTTACCGTTAAGGACAGTGATTCCGTCATGTGTATTACAAGCCAGGGAACAAGCATCCGTGTAGAGGCAGATAGCATAAGCAAGCAAGGAAGGAGTAGCAGCGGAGTAAAAGTTGCCGACATTTCTAGCCCAGATTATGTTGTAGGCATAGACAGGATTGCAAATTCTGACGAAAAAGAGGCGTAATTCTTTGTAATATAAGAAATTACAAGTACTACAACCGTCAGAAGGCAAAAAAATTGTGTTTTTTTCTAAAAAACAGTAGACAAAACACTAAATATAGCGTATAATGCTTACCATGTGCAGCCAATGAACTTGAATGTAGTAAGACTGCGCAGATAAAAAGATTTGTACAAACACATTGTTCTCCCGACAATGCGGCAAATCAGAACCCATCAGACACCGGACAGGCTTTTTCCCAGGTCTGCCCGGATTTTTTTTGCCCTTTTTGTAATAAGCAACCGCCTTTTCTACAGCATATTCTCACCAATCTTTTTTTCAGATATCTTCTTTCTCTTGATACGAACACATGCCATTAAGAGCAGTAACCTCCCTCCGAGCACAATCCACCCCCAAGTGTTTCACGTGAAACACACGACCGTAGCAGGGGCGTGCGGTCGTGCCCGAACGAAGAGAGGGACGAATCAAGCAGGGGCGTGCGGTCGTGCCCGAACGAAGAGAGGGACGAATCAAGCAGGGGCG
>CALCRU010000045.1 GCA_937894335.1 uncultured Treponema sp.
ATCAGTCCTTAAAATCAGCCTAGTTAAAGTGTCCAATAATTGGGGTGCACTTCAGTTTTTAATAACTTCTAGGACAGCCCCTTTTTTTATCTCGCATATTCAATTATTCGGGTTTCTCGTATCATGGTAATTTTTATTCTTCCCGGATACCTCAGGTCAGTTTCTATCTGCTTTGCAATCTGTTTTGCAAGATCCTTAACTTCTGCGTCAGGAATCTTGTCGTTGTTAACCAGAATGCGAAGTTCCCGTCCTGCCTGAATTGCATAGGCCTGTTCAACACCCTGGAACTTCTTTGCTGTTTCCTCAAGGTTTTCAAGGCGTTTTGCATAGTTATCCACAGTTTCGCGGCGTGCTCCCGGTCGGGCTGCAGAAATTGCATCGGCAATCTGAACAAGCACTGCTTCTATGGTTTGGGGTTCACAGTCGTTATGGTGGGCTGCAATGGCGTTTACAACTCTGGGGTCTTCTCCCATTTTGCGTGCCATTTCTGCACCAACTTCGGCATGGTTCTGGTCACTGTCGCTTTCGGCACCCTTTCCAATGTCGTGGAGGAGGGCGGCCCTTTTTGCAAGCTCTCGGTTTGCACCAACTTCTGCTGCAAGCATGCTGGCCAGTTCTGCAACTTCCTTGGAGTGGGTAAGTACGTTCTGACCGTAACTTGTCCTAAAGTGAAGCCGTCCAAGAGCCCGTATTCCGTCCTGACTCATGTTATGGATTCCCACATCAAAGAGAACTCTTTCGCCTTCTTCGTAAATGCGCTGCTGGATTTCGCGAGTAACCTTCTGTACGATTTCTTCGATTCGTGCAGGATGAATGCGTCCGTCGGTAATGAGGCGCTCCAAAGTCTCTCTTGCAATTTCCTTTCTTACTGGGTCAAAGCAACTGATTACAACTGCCTCAGGGGTATCGTCAATAATGATGTCTACTCCAGTAAGGGTTTCAAGAGTGCGGATGTTGCGTCCTTCTCTTCCGATTATGCGGCCCTTCATTTCGTCGCTAGGCAGGGAAACTGTGGCGACTGTAATGTCTCCTGTAACTTCCGTTGCAAGGCGCTGAATGGTGGTAACAAGAATTTCCTGAGCCTTTTTTTCTGCCGAAAGTTGGGCTTCCTGGTCAATCTTGTTAAGGAGGGCCTGAGCATCGTGGCGGGCATCGTTTTCCAGGTTTTTGATGATGAGGGATTTTGCCTCTTCCTTTGTAAGTCCTGAGATGCGTTCCAGTTCGGTGCGCAGAATCTGTTCTTTTTCGGACATGGCATTTTCCCGCTTCTGCATTTCTGCTACTCTGAAGCCAAATTCCTTGTCCCTCTTGTCTAGCTCGGCACTACGCTGGTCCAGTTGTTCTTCTTTTTTAGTTACACGACTTTCGTAACTCTGCAGTTCTCTGCGTCGTTCACGATTTTCGCGTTCCTGCTGGTTTCTGTCCTGAATGAGTTGTTCTTTCGCTTGGAGGAGAATCTCCTTTTTCTGAGCCTCTGCCTCTCTTATTGCATCCTGTTTTACCCGTTCGGCCTTCTGTTCCGAAGCGGAAAGTTGAAATCTGGCATACAGCCAGCGAATAGTCCATCCAAGAACAATTCCAACCACCGGGAGCGCTATGAACAGTATAATCTGCTGCATTACATACTCCATAAATGTAGAATTATTCTCTTATAAGATAAAGTATTGTCCTCTTATTGTCAATGCTTATATAGTATAAATTGAAAAAATAAAAAAATTAACTGAAAGGCTTGCAAAAGTCGTCTTTTAACTGTAAACTCTTGGGTATGGTCTATGTGACCAAAAGGAGTACTTTATGAAAAAGCTTTTAGCATTGGTTGCAGTAGCACTCATTGGAGTAGCTGGTGCATTCGCTTGGTCAACTGGCGAAGTTACTGGAACTTGGAAGGACGAGAACTATGATGCAAACTGGACATTCGGTGCCTCTACAAGCGGCGACGGACAGATTGTTCTTACAATTGCAAGCACAGGTGAAGTTGTTTACACATTCAACAGCACAAATACTTCTAACTTCGAAACAAAGGCTACAACAGAAGGATTCGTAGTTCAGTTCTACTGCAAGGACAACGAGCGCTTCTACAAGTTCACAAAGCCCATTTCTTTGGATGCAAACCTCAAGATGGACATTGACCGCGATTGGACTGACGAGCCTTACAATGTTACAATTACTTATCAGACAGCAGGTGCTGGCCTGAACTAAGTTTTTGCCTAACTTAAGGTAAACGGCCGCTGCAGGGGTTTTCCTGTGGCGGTTTTTTTATGCCCTTGGGACATGCTGGCAGTTTGCGTTTTATGCTGACAGTGCGCCCTCCCTTGCCCAATTTTTATTCCCGTGCTACAATTTTCCCATGTATTCAAAGAATGATGTAGCGCCCTTTCCCCCTATGGGCTGGAACTCCTACGACTATTACAACACCACAGTAACCGAAGACGATGTAAGAAAAAACGCCGACTACATGGCCAAAAACTTAAAGCAATACGGCTGGGAATATGTGGTCATAGACATTCAGTGGTCAGACCCTGACGCAGGACGCCTTTGTCCCCAGATTCAGTACATTCCCTTTACCCGACTTTGCCTTGACGAGTGGTCCAGACAGATTCCAGCTCTCAACCGCTTTCCCTCTAGCAGTGGCGGAAAAGGCTTTGCACCCCTTGCAGACTATGTGCACGGATTGGGCCTAAAGTTTGGCATTCACATAATGAGGGGAATCCCCAGATATGCTGCTCAAAACCATTTGCCCATTCTTACCCATGACGACTCAAAAGTTACCGCCGACCAGATAGCCAACCCCTTCAGCATAAGCAAATGGAACGGCGACATGTACGGAGTTGACTTTACCAAAAAAGGTGCGCAGGACTATTACGATTCCCTCTTTGCCCTCTATGCCAGCTGGGGAGTGGACTTTGTAAAGGTGGACGATATCTGCAACACGAATATGTATCCCGACAATCCCTATTCCGCAGAAAAAGAAATAGAAATGATTTCCCTTGCCATAGAAAGGTGCGGAAGACCCATGGTTCTTTCCCTAAGCCCGGGACCAGCTGTTATAGAAAAGGCCTGGCACTTAAAGAAGTATGCAAACATGTGGCGCATAACAGATGACTTTTGGGACGAGTGGAGTCTTGTAAAGGCCATGTTTGAACGCTGCGAAGTGTGGGAAACTCATGTAGAAAAAGGCTGCTGGCCTGACTGCGACATGCTCCCCCTAGGCAGACTGGGAAAAGGCTTTGGTAACGAGTGGAAGAGCCGGCTTACACCTGACGAGCAAAAGACAATGATTACCCTCTGGTGCCTTTTTAGAAGCCCCCTTATGATAGGAACGGACTTGCCCCAGCTTGATGATTCTACCCTTTCCCTGCTGACAAACAGGGATGTTCTGGGTCTTGAAAAATTCTGTCACGGCGCAACCCAAATTTTAAGGAATGAGTCAGAGTGCGTCTGGGCTACATTTGGCAATGGATGTCCGGCTCATGTAGGTTCAATAAATGTGGCCCTGTTCAACCTGAGCGACGGTGAAAAAGACATTTCCCTTCCGCTTTTAAAAATTCCCCATGTGGAAGAGGGAAGAACTTTCCGAGTAAGGGACCTGTGGCTACAAAAAGACCTCTTTCCGCTAGAGTCAGAGGCTGTGCTTTCTGTTTCAGTACCGCCCCATGGAGTCATCCTTTTGCGCCTTTCCTAAGTGGCATTTTCCGTCTGCTAGTGCACACCTTGTTTTTTGCAGTGCATAGTGTTATACTCGTAGGCAATTATTTACCGCATCTAAATATGGAGGACTATAATGATTAAGACAGTCAAAGATGTTGACTTGAAGGGAAAGCGCATCATTATGCGTGTTGATTTTAATGTTCCTATGAAGGACGGAGTTGTTCAGGACGACACCCGCATTATGGCGGCTCTTCCAACAATCAAATACATTCTTGAGCAGAAGCCTCGCTCTCTCGTTCTTATGAGCCACTTGGGCGACCCCAAAAAGGATGTTAAAAAGGCACAGGAAAAGGCAGAAAAGGCAGGCAAAACTTGGACAGATGCCGACAAGGAAAAATTTATCAACGGCAAAAACCGCATGAAGCCTGTTGTAGACTACTTTGCCTCAAAACTTGGTTCACCTGTAACATTCCTTCCCGACGCACTTGGTCAGAAGGCTGCCATTGACGCACTTCCCGAAGGTGCAGTTGCAATGCTGGAAAATGTCCGCTTCCATTCTGAAGAGACAAGCAAGGATACAGCAGAGCGTGAAACCATGGCAAAAGAACTTGCCACATATGGTGACATTTTTGTAAACGATGCATTCGGTACTGCTCACCGTGATCAGGCTTCTACTGCAACAATAGCACGCTTTATGAACGAAAAGCCCGTAGGTGGATTCCTTATGGAAAAGGAAGTAAAATACATTGAGCCTATGGTAACAAATCCTCCCAAGCCCATGATTGCAATTATTGGAGGTGCAAAGGTTTCTTCAAAAATTGCAGTTTTGGAAAGCCTCTTAAAGAACGCTTCTGCCCTCGTAATTGGTGGTGGCATGGCATACACCTTCCTTAAGGCTCAGGGCTACAAGGTAGGAAAGTCTCTTGTAGAAGACGACTTTATTGATACAGCTAAAAAACTTCTTGCAGACGCAAAGGCAAAGAATGTTCAGATTCTTCTTCCTGTTGACCATGTGGGCGCTTCTGAATTCTCTGCTGATGCAGCACCTGTTGCTGTTGACGGAACAGACATTCCCGATAACCTTATGGCAATGGATGTTGGTCCAAAGACAATCGAAGAATACAAGAAAGTTATTAGCACTGCAAAGAGCATTGTGTGGAACGGTCCTGTAGGCGTATTTGAATTTGACGCATTTGCAAAGGGAACCGAAGCAGTTGCCCGTCTAGTAGCAGACGCAACTGGTAAGGGAGCAATGACTGTAGTTGGCGGAGGAGACTCTGTTGCCGCAGTTAACAAGTTCCACCTTGCAGACAAGATGAGCCATGTTTCAACTGGTGGCGGAGCCTCTCTGGAATTCCTTGAAGGCAAAACCTTACCAGGTATTGCTATCCTTGCCCAGAAGTAATTTGCAACCGTCAAGTTTTTAGAATCGGTGGAGTTTGCAAACGCGCCTAACCATCTTAAGGCACATTCTGCAGACTCCCCCTTTTTTTATGTCATGATACAAAACAAATTCACCTTCTGCCCCCAGTGTGGCAAGCAAAATATACAAACCCTCAAAGACGGACGAAAGTGGCTTTGTCCCGACTGTGGTTTTGAACTGTTCAATAATGTTGCCAGTGCAGTAGGACTTATCATCCGCAATAAAGACGGACAGGTGCTGTTTGAACGCCGTGCAAAAGATCCCAGAAAGGGTTTTCTTGCCTTTCCCGGCGGATTTATCGAGTGCGATGAAACTGCCGAAGACGGTGCTTTGCGAGAATGCGAAGAAGAAATCGGAGTGCGTCCTATTTCCGTAGGCTATGTGTGCAGTTTTCCCAACACTTACGAATATAACGGAATAGTCTACAAAACCTGCGACATGTTTTTTGAGGCGATCCTACCTAAAGACTGTGTACTTCATGCTCAGGAAAGCGAGGTAAGCGCCTTTGAATGGAGACCAGTCCGTTCCGCAGAAGACATAGACAGTCTTCCACTGGCTTTTGAATCCGCCCGCAGAACCCTACATTTTTGGCAGGAGAAAAAATGAACCGCTACATGATTGATCTGATTGCCTGCATAACTGGTGCCGCATTATGGCTTCTTGTAATGCTTTTTTTTATGATAAAAATCAGCCTTGAAAAAAAGAATTTTATCCAGTCAGGAAAAAGTCTTCCCAAATGCAAAAGTTCCTACATCCTTACCCTGTGTGCATCTGCCATTCTGGTTGCTCTGCCTTTCCTTATTCTCTTCCAGCCCTTTGTCACAGTTGTGCTTGAATTGTGTGCCGTGCTAGGTGCCTTTCTGGTGCTTAGGGAACGCCTTGCAGAATTTTCTGAAGGAAACAATGATTACTAGTTCATGTGATTTTTAATTTTTAAGGCCGCTTCAGAAAATGCCAGTGCGTAAGAAATTTCCTTTTCTGAAAGCAGAGATAGATTTTTTATTAGATGCCTTAAATTGGTGTTGCTTAATTCAACTTCATTCAAGCTTTTTATTTTTGAATCTTTTCCTGTAACAAGATATTCAACAGTGACATTCAGTACTTTTGCAATTTTAACGGCTATATCAGCTGGTGGCATTACGCCTCTGGAGCCTAAGTAACAATCCAGCGTTGGTTTTGGAATTTTTGTTCTTGCAGAAAGTTCTTTGACCGTAATGTCCTGATAGGTAAGCTCGCTTCTCAAGTTTTGTCTGAATGTTGATTTCATGATTTCATAATACTTACATCACCTTATTTTGTACTTGATAATACTGAGATTTTAGTATATTATCACTCTTATAATGATATGTCATTATTAAATTCGTTGTGTATATGAAAATTCATTATTCGGGGGTACCTTCTTCATGAAACCATCAGAGGATCTTTCGCTTGTAGACATACTGGCGGTTTTGCTTAGATTTCGACATCTTATCGTTATAGGAACTGCTGTATGCAGTCTTCTTGCAGGTGTATGTTTTTTTATCATTCCCAAAATTAATGGTCGGGCCGATTCTGCATCTGAACAAAAAACTGTTTGTGCAATATACACCATTACTGCACTTCGTCACCCTGAAGATGGCGCTTCTATGCGCTGGTACGATTTTGACTTTAGTAAAGTTCTGACCGATGCATTTTCAAATCAGTCCCAACTGGCAGAAGAATACAAAGCATTTCCTTTTCTTGGAACTCCATATGATGCCTCCAATGTTCGTGAATATAACAATTTCATACACAAACTTGTCTCTGACAATGTTGTAAGAATTAATACAAGGGCAGATTGGTCTCGGGAATACAGAAATACATTTAGTCTGTCTGTCTCTTTGCAGGAAGAAAACCTTGCTTTGCTTGATGATTTTATCCGCGACTATATTACTAAGGTTTCGGACTCCTTAAGCGATTCCCTGTGCCTGCCGTCTTCATATTCATTCTTTACCGTTTCGGAAACACCCTTTGTTTACGATGCCATGGAACAGCCTTCCTTTAGCATGTCAAAAAAGAAATTCATTCTTGTCGTCATGCTGATTTTCATTTTATTTGTCATTCTTGCATTTTCGATTGATGCGGTACAGAATCTCAAAAAAGATGAATCTGCGGTTGCCGTATTAAGGGAAGCCTTTGCCAGTCCTTTTAATGCTAGAAAACAGAATGAAGCCTAAAAGTCTGCAACTTAATTTTTTTCTTAACACATCTCGTACGGTTTTAAATGTTCTTATCCCCTTTGTAACTTTCCCATATATAAGCCGTGTGCTTGGCCCCTCAGGAACGGGGAAAGTTGATTTTGTAAATTCCATAGTTTCTTATTTTGTTCTCTTTACGGAACTGGGCATATCAAATTACGGTGCAAGAGAAGTCGCCCGTGTAAGGGACAATAAACTTATGCTGTCCACGGTAGTTTATGAGCTTACCTTAATTCTCCTTATGACAGTATGCATTGGCTACGCTCTTTATGCCGCTCTTGTGCTTGCAGTTCCCTCATTCCGCGAACAATGGCTTCTGTTCTGTGTTGTTTCCCCCACCATTGCACTTTCAGATTTCAGTTATGAGTGGTTTTATCAGGGTATGGAGGAACAGACTTACATAACCTCACGCTATCTGTTTGTAAAACTGCTACAGGTTTCATTCATTTTTTTATTTATTAAGGACGCTTCTCATTTTGTGCGGTATGCCGCTATGTTTGTGGGGTTAAACGCAGTTTCGTCAGTGTTCAACATTTTTCATCTTAGAAAATTCTTGCAGAAGGTTCCCGTTTCAGGTCTTAAACCTTTTCGTCATTTAAAAACCCTTTTTATAGTTTTTGGAAGTCTTGTCGCCACGAATATATATACTCATCTTGATGTTACGATGCTTGGAATCCTTCTTTCTGACGAAGAGGTTGGTCTGTATACCGCTGCAAACAAACTTGTAAGAATTGTCATAAGCCTTGTAACTGCCTTGAGCGCCGTGGTGGTTCCCCGAATGGAAAACTGTCTGGCCTGCGGAGACTTTGACGGCTACCGACATTATATAAATGTCTCCTTACATTACATTTTGATTCTGGCTTTCCCCTGCTGTCTTGGGCTTCTTGCCCTTGCTCCTGACATTATAACAATTTTTGCAGGTGAAAAATATGCCCACTCAGTTTTAACCATAAAGATTCTTGCTCCTGTAGTTGTAATCGTAGGGCTTGCATATTTTGTCGGGCTTCAGGTTTTGTATCCTCATAGACAAGAGTGGAAGTACACAGTTTCTGTAAGTGTGGCCGCTGTTTCAAATTTTATATTCAATCTGTTTATGATTCCAAGGCTTGCCCATGATGGTGCTGCGTTGGGGAGCGTGTTGGCAGAACTTGTGGGACTTGTCATTCAGGTCGGTTTTGCATGGAAGTATTTAAGAGAAACGGATTTGCTCAGTCTGAACAGTTTAAAATACCTTGTTTCCTCACTTGTTATGTTTTGTGCAATTAAATTTATTCCAGACTTTAACGCAAATGTGGGGCTTCATTGTGGGCTCTGCTTTGTCATGGCTGTGATTGTGTATGGAATAAGTCTCTTTCTGCTTAAGGAAAAGACTGTAAGAAGTTTATTTAAAAGGAATCCCCGATGATGGTATATATTGGTTTTTTCATGCTCTTTGCATTTACCTCTTTTTTTGATTTTTCAAAGGACAGTCTTCCGCTAAAGAGGATGATATGGGCTGTTCTTACTGTTTTTCTCCTGTATTTTGTAGGCTTTCGTTATTATACGGGTTCCGACTGGTCTGCATATATAGGCTACTTTAGCAATGTAAGCTGGAGCAGTTCTCGCTTTGATGTGGGGTATAAGCTTTTAAATATTCTGTGCAAGAGTATATACGACAGCTACTATGTGGTTCAGTTCTTGGCAACGCTTTTATTTGTTCTAAGCATCATAAGTTTTTTTAGCACTTATTCAGAATATAAATTTATCTGCCTTTTTCTTGCACTGTCATTTTATTTTACCGAGCTTTTTATGGCTCAAGTAAGGCAGTCTCTTGCAGTTTCAGTTATTCTGTACGGAACAAGATACCTTATGCAAAAGAAGTGGATAAAGTGGATTCTTGCCGTTGCAGTGGCTTCTTTGTTCCATGTTACAGCCGCTGTCGCACTTTTTGCCGTACTGCTTCATTTTAAACAAACTGGAAGAAGTCGCCTTACGGTGTGTCTTCTTGGTCTTCTTGTTACCATGTTCCCCTCTGCCATAAATGCTGCACTGTGGAAGGTAAGTACTTTTATTCCTGGAAAAATAGGAGAACTTCTAATTTCTTATTTGAACTCACCAACATTTTCTCACGGAAAAGATCTGTCTTCTGGATTGTATTTTTACGCCCAGCATTTTTTGTACATTCTTATTCTCTTGTTTTTTAAACCGCAAACAAAAACAGAAGACATTATGTTAAATGCACTTTGCCTTGTAATGCTGATAACCGACTTTTCCGTTGCCTTTTTTGTTCTGGAACGGTTAAGTTATTATTTTGGATTTTATACTATTGTGGGATGGACTTACTTTTTTAAGATAAAATGGATTAAAGCAAATAAAAGCCTGTATTTCATTTTTCTTATGATGTTCATTATTTTCTTTCTGTCTCCTTCAATAAAAAAATGGACTGCCACTGAAACAATAAGCGAGCTTACGGGGAGACCTAGCAACTATCAGTATGTTCCTTACTGGAATGTCTTTAATCATCCAGACGGTGCCTTTAGATTTGACTGGTGTGAATAGTCGCATACCCCCTAGACAAAACCCCTGCAATCTGATACAGTCTTCTTATACGGCGTCATACCCAAGTGGTAAGGGACTGGTCTGCAAAACCACTATGCATCGGTTCGATTCCGATTGACGCCTCTAGGCAAGGTGCTTGTGCATCTTGCTTTTTTTTTGACCTCTGCCTTATACTGTCTTCGTGAAGAAGCGTCTCTTTTTACTTTCATTTTTATTTCTTGCATGCACACATCTCTGGTCCTGGGGCGGACTTATGTCAGGACAGAAAAATGTTCGCTATGTTTCTACCGAATACTTTGACATAATTTTTTGCGAAGAAAGTGAGGAAAGCGCTCAGAAACTTTTTTTTAACGCGGACTCAATCTGCAAAGAAATCTGTAGCGGACTGGGAATTGACCTTCCTTCCTACAGAATGCCTGTGGTAATAACGGCAGTCACGGACGAGTTTAATGCCTACTTTACAAACTACAACTACAACCACATTGTACTCTTTGACGCACATCCTTCCGCAGACATAAATGTTTTTTCCGACTCCATTCTGGGAACATTTCGTCACGAACTTACCCACGCCCTTACCATAAACATGCGAAACTCATTTTGGCAGGGAGTGGATTCTGTTATGGGCGACCTGATTAACTGGGGCGACTACATTTCAATGCCTCCCCTTATAAAAGAAGGAGCTTCTCTTGTTACAGAATCTCTTGGAGAAGAGGGCAGGCTTAACAGCGGATTTTATCTTCACACCATAAGGCAGTCAAAACTTGACGACCGCTTTCTTTCCTACACCGATGTGCTGGGTGCAAGAGACATCTATCCTATGCTTAATCTTTCTTATGCCTACGGAGGACCTTTTACCCAGTGGCTTCAGGAAACATACGGAATGGAACGATATGCCCTTTTCTGGTACAACGCTGTAAATGTAAAGGGCTTTACTTATGCAGGGGCCTTCAGAAAGGCATACGAAAAATCAATCGGGGAAGCATGGAATGAATTTTACGAAAGCATTTGGATTCCCTCTATTCCTTCTGATCCGCTTGAAAATTCCTTTGTGGAAGAATTTGCCGCACAAAAAAAATATGACGGTTCGGTTTACGGTTCCCTTTCTTCCTGCGACAAGGGAATTGCCTATGCCGACTTTGCAGACTCTTCCGTGTGGTTTGCAGAACGCAATGGCGACGGTTCCCTTCTTTCTGCAAAAAAACTACTTGTAAAGTCTGGTCTAAGGTCTCTTTCCCTTTCTGCCGACGGTCAGTTTGTCTGCCTTGTTTATGCAAAACAGAAACTTTCTGGTACGGGGCTTTTCTGCTCCCTTTACCGCATGAGCGATGGTCGCATATTTGACTGCCCCTTTAGCGGAGTAAGTGAGGCCACTCTGGTTTCTTACGGTAAGGAACTTTTTCTTGTATGCATTACAAAAAACGGAGGCGTGCTTTGTTCCGTAAGCCAGAAAAATGCATCTCTTAAAATTGAGCAAGTGTGCGGTTTTGCAGAGGGTTCTCTTTTGTTTTCACCCTGCATGGCTGGAGAGGGCAGGGTGGCCTTCTTTTGCAGACGGAACAATTCCTTTTCCCTTGCGCGCCTTTCCCTTTCAGACATGTCTTTAAAAGAGTTCCCGATTCCTCTTGACAAAATAAGCGTTCGCTCCCTTTCTTTTGCTGGGGAAGATTTAGATGGTGCGCTCTTAAGTTTTTCCTATTCTAAAAAAGATACTTTTCCTCGGCTGGCCACAGTTTACCTTTCTGAATCTTTTGCAGACTTTGAGTTTATGGAAGAAGATGTTTCGGGCGGAGTGTATTCCGCTGTGCCTCTTGAAAAAAAAGAAAATGACTTTGTCTATGCTTCGGATTTTGTTACGGAAGAAAGGCTTTATGTCCTTGACTATGACGGTGTAAGAAAAACCAAGGCTCGGTCTTACGGAAAAAATTTTTATGACGGTGAAGCCTTTTTACTGAACGAGGAATTTTCCCTTGCGCAAAAAAAGTGGAAACATCCCTACTACAAAAAGGGAAGCCTTATTCCCTTTACAAACATTGCCATTCATTCTTCTACTGGAGGAGTGTCTTCTAGAATTCTTTTTCCGGGGCTTTCCTGGCTTACCAACACCCCCTGGGATTCTGACTCAATGGTGATTTCTGTGGGTGTAAACCCGGGAGGAGGATTTCTGTCTCCCTTCCAATCTATGGGATTTCAGGCAGCTCTAATGCTTAAGTTTTTTGGTGGCACTGGTACGGAAGTTTTTTCTTACGATGCAGAAGCTCAAGCTGTCTTTGACGCTAAGGGCTTTGAGCAATGTTCCGCAGATGTAAGCCTTGAGACCGTCATTCCTGTTGGCGACTGTCTTTACTTTATTGCTCGCGACAGAAATTTTCTTCATGGGAATTTAGAAGCCCTTTCCTACTGTAACGAAGGTCTTGTTCAGATTTCTAGCGTGCATAGTTGCGGTGCTGGTTACTACGAAAAGGGCGGACTTGCACTTCAGGCGTCTTTTTCATTTTCTGCAGGGGAGGGTTCAACTTCCTTTTATGCTTACCCTGCCGTAATAGTGCGAATCCCCAGACTTATTCCTCTTTCCTGTAAGGAAGGCTTTACATACAATCTTCCCCTTAGGGTTCAGCTTCTATTTTATCCTTCAGAATACATTCCCTTTGACATTCAGCTTGACGGGGTTATTTTTTCTTGGGACATTCAGAGGGGAATTCCCTTCCTGCCAGTTTTCTTTAACAGACTTACCCTTGCAGGTGGCTACGAGTTTATGCTTGTTTCCGGTTCTAGGGGGCAAACTTCATGGGATGTGCTTCATGCAGACCTTGTAATTCAGCCTTCCCCAAATACAGGAAATGCCGTTCACCTTTCGGGATTTTTTACTCTGGGACTTTCAGTTAAATTTTATCCCCATGCGTCAGAAGAAAAAAAATGGACTTTTTCCCTTGCAACTTCTCTTGCTCTTTAGCCTGTTCCCCTGTATACTGTCCGTATGGAAGAAAACGAATTTGACTTTATCTGTCTGGGAGCGGGGCCTGCAGGACTTTCTGCAGCGCAGTATGCATCCCGTGCAAATATTAAGACACTTGTCATTGACCAGAGCATGCCCGGCGGTCAGGTTATAAACATTTCATCTTTGGAAAATTATCCTGGAGTTTTTCCTGCTGTAAACGGATTTGCCTTTGTTGAGGGTATGAAAAAACAAGCTGTTGAATTCGGTGCAAAGATTATTCAGGCTATCGTTTCTTCTTTAGACAAAAAGGATGGACTTTTTTCAGTTACCACAAACAAGGGAGTTTATGTTTCAAAGACTCTTCTTCTTGCAACTGGTGCAGAACACAGAACTCTTGGCGTAAAAGGAGAAAAAGAATTTTTGGGAAGGGGAGTTTCTTACTGCGCAACCTGTGACGGTCCCTTCTTTCGCAATAAAAATATTTTTGTAGTGGGCGGAGGAGATTCTGCCTGTGACGAGGCCACATATCTAGCAAGCCTTACCGACAGGGTTACCATAGTGCACAGAAAAAGTCAGTTTAGGGCACAGAAGGCTGTTGCCCAAAGGGTGCTTTCAAATCCCCGTATTTCTGTAATGTTTAATTCTGCTGTAGAAGAAATCAAGGGTGATGGAAAGGTTTCTTCCGTGGTAATAAAAAATACAGAGGACGGTTCAACAAAAGAACTTCCCTGTGACGCTGTGTTTATTTTTGTGGGAATGATTCCTCGTACTGAACTTTTTGCAACCCTTAAGACTGACGAGGGCGGCTACATCATAACCGATGAAGACATGAAGACATCTGTTCCCGGTCTTTATGTTGCAGGAGATGTTCGTTCAAAGAGTTTTAGGCAGATTGTAACGGCCTGTGCTGACGGTGCCATTGCCAGCCACAGTGCGGAAAAATTTATTCGGGAAAGTGCTGGCGAGGTTTACAGATAATGAAACGCCTGGGCCGAGCGATTTGCGTTCTTTCCGCCTTATTTTTGATAAGCGCTCTTGTTTTTACTTCTGACGCGCAGACAATCAGCGTAATGCCTGAAACTGCAAAGTCTTCTCAGACTCTTCCTGATGACATAGACTTTTGGAGTGACTATCCTGCCGACATTCTTTCCAAAACCATTGCAGAACGGATGACTGACGAGGAACTTCTTTCCCAAATTTTCATGTTCGGATGGGCTGGTGCAGAACCTAGTGCCTTGCTTAACGCTTGGGTAAGCGACAGGGGGCTTGGAAGCGTAAAGGTGTTCGGCTGGAATACCGATGACATTCATCAGGTTGCCCGTTCGGTAAAGTCTTTGCAGGAGCGTGCCGCTACAAGGCGTTTTAAAATTCCGCTCTTTGTTGCAACTGATCAGGAAGGGGGATGGATAAGGCATGTAAAGGGAGAAACTACAGACACTCCGGGTAACATGGCCATTGGCGCTTCTGGCTATCCCCTTGACGCATACTATTCTGGATTTTACATCAACAGGGAAATAAAGGCTCTTGGAATTAACATGAACTTTGCACCCACTGTTGACATTTATTCCAATCTTGACTCTTCGGTAATAGGTCCTCGTTCCTTTGGCTCAGATCCAGAAAAAGTGGGCATACTGGGAGAAGCCTTTGCAAAGGGCTCTATGGATGCAGGCGTCATTCCTACGGCAAAACATTTTCCTGGCCACGGCGACACTGATGTAGACAGTCACGGTCGGCTTCCTCAAATAAACATAAGCTATGAAGAACTTATGAACAGGGAGCTTGTTCCCTTTAGGTATCTTATTGCGGCTGGAATTCCTGCTGTTATGAGCGGACACTTGGAATTTCCCCAGATTCAAGAAAACGGAATTCCTTCTTCGCTTTCAAAAAAATTTCTTACTGACATCCTTCGCGGTCAGCTTGGCTACGACGGCCTAATTATTACCGACGACATGATGATGAACGGAGCAACCCTTTACACGGGAACTTTGTATCTGGCTTTTCAGATGGCCATTGAAGCTGGTAACGACATAATACTTTCCTCCACCACTGCTGGATTAAACGACGCCCTCTGGACCCGTAATCTTGCCCTTATGAAAAGTGACGAAGACTTTAAGGAAAGGGTAAAGGATGCGGCCCGCAGGGTTCTTAAGGCAAAAATGGAATACTTTAAGGGTGGAAACGCAGCACCCCTTTACCCCAATGCAGATACCATAGACCTTTACATTCCAGACAGGGAGGGGCAGCAGTTTTTCTTTGAGGAGGCCTGCAGGGCTGTGTCTGTCTACAAGGCGGGTGACTTTCCCTACCACCCTAAAGAAGGCGAGCGGATTCTTATTGCAGGACCCTTCCTTTCACTCTACAGCGAGGGAAGAAAACGCTACCCCACGGCAAGAACTTTTCACTTCAGTTACGAACTGGCGGCGGATCAGTCAAACTATGACGAATGGAACGGCACTAACTTTGTAAATGTTGCTAGCGGTTACGATACCATAATTATAAATGTGTTTAATGAACATACTGCTAACATTGCACGAAGACTCCGCTACATGGGAAAGAAGGTTATAATCCTTTCTATAATGTCTCCTGTTCCAGTTTTGGACTTTGACTGGGCGGATACGGTACTGTGTGGCTACAGCTATTCTGATTTTTCGTTTAAGGCACTTTTTGCAGCCCTTAACGGTGAAATAGAATGCGAAGGTGAAATCCCCCTTGACCAGATAAAGTAACGGTGGTCACTTATCTTGTATTGAAAAAAAATTCCGCATGTGTTATTTTGTATCAGTTTTATGTCGTTTTATGATTCATTTGATGTTGCGGTAGTGGGTGCTGGTCATGCTGGTATAGAGGCTTCCCTTGCCTGCGCCCGCATGGGACTCAAGACAGTTTTAATTACTCAGAGTATAGATGCCATAGGCAGAATGTCTTGCAATCCTTCCATAGGTGGAATTGCCAAGGGAAACATTGTGCGCGAAATAGATGCCCTAGGTGGAGAAATGGCAAAGTTGATAGACCGCTCCATGATTCAGTTTAGGCTTTTAAATAAGAGCAGGGGACCCGCTGTTCAGGCACCCCGTTCACAGGCAGATAAAATTCTTTACGCAAGTTTGGCCCGTCAGGTTTTGGAAACAACGCCAAACCTTAGCACTCTTATGGATACTGTTACCCAGATTTTTACCGCCGCAAGTTCTGTTCCCCTTCCTCCAAATTTTGACACTGCTGCAGAAAAGGGAAGCATTCCCGGAGAAAAACGCAATCAGGGAGAAAATTTAACTTTTGCTGCAAAGAGTGGCATGAGGCAGAAGGTGGTGGGCATAAAGACTGAGCGCGGAAGAATAATTCCAGTTCGTTCTGTCGTACTTACTACGGGAACATTTTTAGGCGGCCGCATATTTATAGGCGAATACGATGCACCCTGTGGACGCCTTGGGGAAGGTGCAGCCTTTGGACTTACAGAAAGTCTTAATCGACTGGGGTTTACCACTGGACGACTTAAGACAGGAACTCCTCCCCGTATTTTACGGCATACTGTTGACTTTTCAAAACTGGAACTACAGGAAGGCGACGAAGAAATAATCCCCTTCAGTTTTGAGGATGAGTCTGTAAACAGGCCCATGGTTCCCTGCCATCTTGTATACACTAACGAAGAAACCCACAGAATAATTCGGGAAAACATTGGACGCTCACCCTTGTATTCAGGAAAAATTCATGGAGTGGGACCACGATACTGTCCGTCTATAGAAGACAAGGTTATGCGCTTTGCAGAAAGAGAAAGACATCAGCTTTTTGTTGAACCAGAAGGTCTTTCTACGGATGAAGTTTATCTTAACGGACTTTCCTCCTCCCTGCCAGAAGAAGTGCAGGATGCATTTTTGCGCACTATGACAGGATTTGAGCACTGTACCGTAAGCCGCCCCGGTTATGCTGTAGAATATGACTATGTTGAGCCTACCCAACTTTTTGCAAGTCTGGAAACAAAACGGGTGGCAGGCCTTTTTAATGCTGGTCAGATAAACGGAACCAGCGGTTACGAAGAAGCCGCAGGACAGGGACTTGTGGCGGGAATTAACGCAGGTCTTTATGCAAAAAAACACATTGATCTGTGTGGCTCCCTGTGCCTTCCTGACCCTTCTGTAAAAGACGAAGATTCCCTCTGCAAAAAAATGGAAGAAAACATTCGGGCTTTTAGGGAAATTCCTTCTTACGAACCCCTTATACTTGGACGGGACGAAGCCTACATTGGAGTTCTTATAGACGACCTTGTTACTTTGGGAACAAAGGAACCCTACCGCATGTTTACCGCACGTGCGGAATACCGACTCAAACTGCGCCACGATACTGCAGATCGTCGCCTTAGGCAAAAGGCTTACGATGCAGGACTATGCACAAGAGCCCAACTGGATGCGACCCTTGCAAAATATGAGCATGTAAAAGAGGCAGTGCGCTACATAAGTGAACATCCCGACTGTGAAAATCCGGGCAACTTTACTTCTGCAGAATGGACTGGTGCTCAGGAAGACTTTAAATACCGCTACTACATAGAAAAGCAGGATGCCCGTGTTGCCAAGATGCACCGCATGGAAAACGCAAGAATTCCCGACAGCTTTGACTATTCCAAAATAGTTGCCCTTAGCGCCGAAAGCAGGGGAAAACTTGAGGCTGTTCGCCCCCGCACCCTTGGTCAGGCTTCACGCATAAGTGGCATAAGAAACAGCGACATAATGCTGCTCATGGTCTACTTAAAGTAAAGGCAACCTCTAAAAACTGTAACTTGAGGTTGCCGTCGAGTTTAAAAGTCCGAAATTGAGGGCTTTTAAACATCGCATTTTCAAAGTTGCCTAAAGTCTCCTAAAGAAGTTTTTCCAGTTCGTCCACAAGAGAGGCAAATGTGTCCAGTGCATCCTGTACTGGCTTTGTGCTTTCCATGTCAACACCTGCAACCCTTAGGCTTTCAATGGGGTAGCGAGAACCTCCAGACTTAAGGAATTTAAAGTAGTCTTCCCTTTCGTCTTTTCCGCCCTGAGTAACACGCTTTGCAAGTGCAAGGGATGCAGAAATTCCTGTGGCATATTTGTAAACATAAAAGGCATTGTAAAAGTGTGGTATGCGAAGTCCTTCCAAATCGCTTTCTTCTTCAAACACCATTTGGGGACCAAAGTAGAGCTCTAAAAGTTCCCTGTATGTGGAACGGAGAACTTCTGTGCTTAGGGGTTGTCCCTGTTCCACAAGTTCGTGGGCCTTAAGTTCAAATTCTGCAAACATGGTCTGACGGTGCAGGGTGGAAAGAATGTCTCCCGCCCTCATGCTAAGAAGATACTTTTTCTTGTCTTCGCTTTCTGCATTTTTGAGCATGTATTCAAAGACCAGTTCCTCGTTAAAGGTGGAGGCAACTTCCGCCTCGAAAATTGTGTAGTCGTAGCACATAAAAGGATTGTTGTGGACGCTGTACCATGAGTGCATGGAATGTCCTCCTTCGTGAGCCATTGTGTACACATCCCGTATGGAATCGGACTTGTAGTTTAGCAGAATGTAGGGATATCCCCTGTATGCGCCTGAAGAAAATGCTCCGCTTCGTTTGCCCTTGTTTTCGTAACGGTCTGCCCATCCGCCTAAAAGTCCTGAGCAGAGGGTGTCGGTATATTCGGTTCCAAGAGGACTTAATGCGCCCCTGATTATTTCTACTGATTCCTCATAGCTTATTTCTGACTTGACTGATTTAACCAAAGGTGCGTGAACATCCCAGTGGCGAAGTTCGTCTAGTCCCAGCACCTTCTTTCTAAGACCATAGTAGCGATGCAGTGCTGGAAGATTTTTGTGAACTGTTTCCACAAGATTTTTGTAGACGCTAAGGGGAACCTTGTTTCCGTAAAGGGCAGCCTCTACTGCCGACGGATATCCCCTTGCCCTAGAAACAAAAATGTCGTTGTTTACTGAACCTGCATAAAGGGCCGCAAGAGTGTTGGCGTGGTTTTTAAATACACCGTAAAACTGCCTGTAAGATTTTTCCCTTATGCTGCGGTCCTCGTTTTCCTGAAATGAAGACCATGTGCTGTGGGTAAGGGGCTTGGGAGTCCCGTTTACATCGATGCTTCCAAAGTCCATGTCTACATCGGTAAGGAGGGAAAATGCCCTGTCTGCTGTCTGTCCTGATTCAGACTGAAGGGCAAGAATGCGCTCTTCTTTTTCTGAAAGTATGTAGGGCTTTGCGTGAAGGATTTTCTGTATGTAGACTTTATAGTCTGCAAATTCTGGAAGCTGGCACCACTGGTTTATTTTTTCGTCAGGAATTGAAAGAATCTCTGGCGTGTAAAAGCTTAGCATGCTTTGAGACTGGGTGTAGGTCATCATGGCAAGGTTTTCTTTTTCCTGAGCCGAAGAGTCTCCCTGATCTGCAGAAGAAAGAAGGCTTGCATAATGGAAGACATTTTCTGTTACCCGGCTAAGGGCCTCGTCTGCCTTAAGGGCTTCAAGAAGTGTGTCTGCCCCTTGGGAAAGTTTTCCCTTAAAGGAGGCCAGTTTTTCTGTAAGGGGAATTATGCTGTCTAAGTCAGCTTTCCATTCATCATCATTTTTATAAATCTGTGTAAGATCCCATTTGTATTCCTGAGGAACATCTTTTCGTTCTAAAATTTCATGTGTATTGCTCATGTTCCAAGTGTAGCATTTTTTTGTCTTGTTTACAACCTAAGCCCTTTGCGTTATACTGTCTGCATGAAGTGTTTCAGAGTTTTTTTTATTGTTGCATTGGCATTTGTTTTTTCTTCATGCTCAGGAGTTATCGGCTACAGTGTCGTGTTGTGGAACATTCAGAGTGAGGACACTGCAATTGCCGACGGTACTGTTGTTCCAGTTTATGTAAAGTCAAACATCAATCATGAATACATTATAGGAGTTCCCGATTCTAAGCAGAAACTTGAAGTTCCTCTTTGGATGCTGAGCGAACCAGACTCTAAAAAGAATGCAAAAAAACTTGCAGAGCGATACGGTGAATATGAGCATCAGTATGCAAAGTGTGTTCTGGATGGACTTCCAATTCGTGCAGACAAAGTTAACACTTCAAAGCAAGTGTACCGTCTTCGCAAGGATGAAATAATCCGTGCCCTTTACGAAAGCGAGGGACAGGTGGTTACCAACGGAAAGGAAAATCTTTCTGGAGTGTGGCTTAGAGTTCTTACTGATGACGGAACTACAGGATGGTGCTTTAGCCATAATCTGCGCCTCTTTACCATGAATGCCGACGGTTCTGTGGGCGAGGGTGCGGAAGAAGCGGATGTTCAGGAAATTGACCAGACACTGAACGGCTTCCTTACCCAGAAGTGGTATCCCGAATACTTTGGCACAATGATTTCAAGGGGAACAATAGATCTTGACTATTTGAATGCCTCTTACGGATTTGACACGGGAAGCGACACTGGTACTGTTGCAATAAAACTTTCAGACATAGACCTTTCCTATGATTACGAGGGCGTTACAAAAGTAAGCGACGGTGTTTACAAGTTTAACAACATGCCCATTCAGGTTACAGTTCGCTCACCGTCACTTATTTCTGTTCAGCATACAGACTCCAGAGGAATGCCCACTTCCTACACATTTGTAACTCTTGAAGAAGACATTTCTAAAGTTATTTCTGACGAAAAAGAGCGTAGAGAAGACGAATTTAATTCACTTATAAAACTTGGCCCAGACTTTAGAAGTTCAAGCTACGGAAACCTTACATTTGCATCAGGCTCATCGTTTACATGGTCAGGCTACGACATTCTTGTTCCCTCTGTAATTTCAAAGAGTGCAAAGGGGCAGGGCAGTGTAAGCATAAAATACTTCCTTACTTCCGAACTTAAAAATGACTGGGACGGAGTGCTTACATTTAAGTTTGAAGGATTAAGCCGTGAGGTTAACTTCCTTTACAAAAAGGAATCTGACGGACTCAGGCTTTCCAATGCAACTGTTTCCGTTCTAAGTACTGATCCGTCAGTGCAGAACCGCATTTCCATTACAAAGAGCGCCAACGCACTGGTAATGTTCTTTAGGCGGTAGGCATGGCTTTTGTTCAGTTTTCCAAAGTTTCACTTGCATTCGGAGACAGGGATATTCTTCGTGATGTTTCCATGAACATGCAGTCTGGAACAAAGGCGGCCCTTACTGGTGCAAACGGTGCAGGAAAATCCACCCTTATAAAAATCCTTGCTGGAGTTTCTGAACCTGACTCTGGAAGCTGTGTAAAGGAAAAGGGTGCCCGCATAGCATACCTTCCCCAAAGCGGTCTTGTGCACAGGGGCTGTTCCCTTCGGGAAGAGGCGGACAAAGCTTTTTCATGGGGATATGAAATTCAGTCCGAATGCGACAGGCTTGGAAGCGAAATGGAAAGTCTTCATGCAAAGGGTGACGACGAAGGTTCTGCCCGTCTTGCCGTCATGCAGTCTGAACTTCTTTCCAAACTGGAAGAGTCAGGATGGTACCATAGAAAAACTTCTGCGGAACAAGTTCTTTTGGGTCTGGGCTTTCTGCGGAGCGACTTTGAAAAACCAACTGAAACTTTTTCTGGCGGATGGCAGATGCGCATTGCACTGGCAAAGGCCCTTATGGCTTCTCCCGACATTCTTCTTCTAGACGAACCTACAAACTATTTGGACATAGAAGCAAGAAACTGGCTTGAAAAATTTCTTGGAGATTTTAAAGGCGGATTTTTACTGGTAAGCCACGACCGCTATTTTCTTGACCATACCATTAACGAAGTTTACGAACTCTTTGGCGGAAGCCTTAAGCGTTACCCGGGAAATTTTTCACATTACGAGGAAGTGCGAAAGACTGAACTTGCAACCCTTATGGCTGAATACGAAAAGCAGCAGCAAGAAATAGCCCATCTTGAAGACTTTATAAATCGCTTTGGCTACAAGGCTACAAAGGCCGCTCAGGCTCAGGAAAGGCAAAAGATGCTAGACAAGCTTCTTGCAAACAAGATAGAAATTCCCGAAAGCCTAAAAAAAATTCACTTTTCCTTTCCAGAGGCTCCTCATTCAGGACAACTGGTTCTTACCTTGGAAAAAATATGCAAGTCTTATGGCGGACCAAATGTCATAAACGGACTGGACCTTGTGCTAGAAAAAAACGAGCGTCTGGTTGTTGCAGGTCGTAACGGTGCAGGTAAGTCAACTTTGCTTCGTATTGTTTCAGGTCACGACAGTAATTTTTCTGGAACAGTAAAGTTGGGTTCGGGGGTAAGCATAGGATACTTTTCTCAGGATTCTGCAGAAAAAATAAGTGGCAGCGAAACAGTCCTTCAGTACATGGAGGCACGCTGTCCTCTTGAACTTGTGCCAAAAATCCGGGACATGCTTGGTGCCTTTTTGTTCCGCGGAGACGATGTGTACAAGTCAATTTCAGTTTTATCAGGCGGAGAAAAAAGCCGCATTGCACTGCTTTGCCTTCTTCTGACTCCAGTAAACCTTCTGGTGTTAGACGAACCTACCAACCATTTGGACATGCATTCAAAGGATGTTCTTCTTGATGCCCTTAAAGATTTTGGTGGAACTGTTATTTTTGTAAGCCATGACAGAGGATTTATCGAAGGTCTTGCAACCCGTGTTCTTGAACTTTCTTGTGACGGTCTTTCTAACGGCAGGTGGCGACTCTTTCCTGGTTCCTATTCATACTACATGGAACGCCTTGAAGCAGAGGAAGCGGGTCTTGTTCCTGCAAATTCTTCTGGTTCTGCTTTGGAAATCGCAAGGCAGACTTCATCCACTCCTGTTGCCTCGGCTACAAAACAGTCTTGGGAAGAACAGAAAAAACAGCAGTCAGAAAGACGCAAAATTGAGAGAGAAGTGGAAAGGTTGGAAAAAGAAATTGCCGCCTGTGAGGAAGAAAAAAAATCTCTAGAAGAAGAATTGTCTCGTCCCGAAGTTTATTCCGACGGTGCAAAGAGCAGGGGCGTTCAGCAGCAGATAGACGGCCTTTCCCAAAAAATTGACGAGCTAACCCAAACGTGGGAATCAGCCGCAGAACTGCTTTCGTAAGGCGCAAGAAATATCTTGCTTTTTTTAACATAAGGGTGTATTATTGATAGTGGCACTATCAGCAGGTAGTGCAGGCAACTTGAGCATTTTGGAGGAACCCATGAAGGTACTTGTTATTGGCGGTGCAGGATACATTGGAAGCCATGTAGTAAAGGAACTGATGGAAAAGGGACACAAGGTTACCGTGTTTGACAATCTTTCAAGCGGACTGGTGCAGAACCTTTTTCCCGAAAACGAATTTATTGCAGGAAGCATTCTTCATGCTGATGAATTGAATGACGCTTTTGCAAAAGGTTTTGACGCCTTTGTTGATCTGGCCGCATTCAAGGCTGCTGGTGAATCCATGATAAAGCCCGAAAAGTATTCCGTAAACAACATAAGCGGAACCATGAATATACTTAATGCCGCCGTAGACAACGGATGTCTTAACATGGTCTTTTCTTCCAGTGCCGCAGTTTTTGGCGAACCTAAGTATCTTCCCATCGACGAAAATCATCCCAAGAATCCCGAAAACTACTACGGATTTACAAAACTCAAGATTGAAGAATTTATGGCATGGTACGAAAAACTTAAGGGACTTCACTTTGCCTCGCTCCGTTACTTTAATGCTGCAGGATACGACCCCACTGGCGTTCTTTACGGACTGGAGCGCAACCCTGCAAACCTTCTTCCTGTAATGATGGAAGTTGCATGCGGAAAACGCGACAAGATAAACATCTTTGGAAACGACTACGACACCCGTGACGGAACATGCATCCGCGACTACATTCATGTTACCGACTTAGCAAGCGCCCATGTTCTTGCACTGGAATACATAGCCTCCAAAAAGGAAAGCCTTACCCTTAACTTGGGAACAGGAAACGGCATTACCGTAACCGAAATGCTTGAGGCTACAAGGCGCATAACCGGTAAGGAAATTAAGGCTGAATATGTAGGCCGTCGAGCAGGAGACCCGGCACAACTTACCGCAACTAGCGCCCTTGCAAAGAAAGTTCTAGGCTGGGAACCAAAGTATTCCGATGTAGACACGCTGATTGGCTCAACATGGAATGCCTACAAAAAATATTTTAAGGGAGCCTCTAAAAACTGAAGTTTTTTAGAATAAAGATGAAGGGTTGCCTGTTTGAAGTGCACCCCAATTATTGGACACTTTAACTAGGCTGATTTTAAGGACTGA
>CALCRU010000046.1 GCA_937894335.1 uncultured Treponema sp.
ATGGAATTGCTTCCTTCAAGACAATGGAACGCCGCATAAATGCAATCAAGGCAAAGGTCACAGATGCACAGATTGAAGTATTTACTGGCTTAGGTCACGGATTCGGGCTTGGACAGGGTACGGTGGCGGAAGGCTGGATAGACAATGCGGTAAAGTTTTGGGAAAAACAGAATGAGTAGCTGAAATGTGTGAGCCCTGAAATAAATCCGCTCTCCAAAAGGGGAAGCGCTAATCAAATCGAATTTGGCGTTGTATTCCTGCAAAACAAAATACAGGTCTTCGTGAAGAATGTTAATACGATGATTCTAACAGTTTTCGATAAAAAAAACTTGTTGAATTTCAATTTGCAAAATTGATAGAATGATAAAAAAGATTTAGCGGGGGCGACAAATTGAACATTCTTCAAAAAATCAGTAATTTCGTTGGAAAATTCATGGGAATTATCGTTCTCATCCTTGCATCTCTGGCTCTTTTCATTCCCAAAACAGGCCTATGGATTTCTTTGAGCTGGGTCAATTACCTTTTGATGATTGTCATGTTCGGAATGGGGCTTACCCTTCGCATTGAAGATTTCAAGCTGGTTTTTACCCGGCCAAAAGACATTCTTATCGGCTGTCTGGCACAGTTTATCATCATGCCGTCACTTGCTTTTCTTTTGAGCAAAATCTTCGGCCTCGATGCAGGGCTTATGGCTGGCGTTATTCTTGTTGGAACCTGTCCTGGCGGGACTGCAAGCAATGTAATCACATATCTTTCCAAAGGTGACCTTGCCCTTTCTGTGGGAATGACAAGTGTAAACACCCTGCTAGCGCCTCTTCTTACTCCTGCAATCACTTATCTTCTTTTAAGAACTACTGTTCATGTGGATGCGCTTGCCATGTTCCTTTCAATCGTAAAAGTCGTAATCATTCCGATTGGACTGGGTTTCCTCATCAATAAATTCTTTGGAAAATTCATTCAAAAACTCGTTGAAATCCTGCCACTCGTCTCTGTAACTGCAATCTGCCTGATTCTTATGACCATCATTGCCAATAACTCAGCAAAAATTCTTTCAACCGGTGCTATCGTTTTTGTGGTTGTAATTTTGCACAATATTCTTGGCTTTGGCTGCGGTTTTGGACTCGGAAAGATTTTACGCCTCACCCCGCCAAAAATAAAGGCTCTCTCAATCGAAATCGGAATGCAGAATTCAGGTCTGGCGACAAGCCTTGCGGCAACGGCTTTTCCCAGCCTTGCCATGGCAACAGTTCCCGGGGCAATTTTTTCTGTCTGGCACAATATTTCCGGAGCAATTCTGGCCAGTGTATACCAGCGATGGGGTGTGGAAAAACAAGCAGAGTAGATTACTTATCCAGCGAAAGCAGCAAGTCCATTTTCCAATTCTGAAAAATAAATCTTCCGGCATGTCTCATGCAAATCGTAGCCGTTCACATTGAAACGGACAGGAGGCAACCATGAATAATCAAACAGGATTCATGCTGTCTGTTCTCAAGGAACGCATGGCAGAAAATCTTAATGTCTTTGATTTTACCCTCACTGCCGAAGAGATGGCAAAAATTACTACTCTCGATACTGCAACAAGTTCTTTCTTCAGTCATCAGGATCCTGCAATGGTGGAATGGTTCGTGAAGATGGTTGAAGAGCGGAAGAAGCAGCAGAATTCTTCAAAAGAAAAGAAGACATGGTAGAAAAGCGAAGAAATCAGTTATGATGCTCCCCGTGATGGACGCACTTAGCTTCAAAGTTTGGCTTGAGCTGGCCTTTTACAAAAAAATATGGCGGGATGGCATGATGTCCGTTCCCGCCGTTATCAATCACTTCTTAAGCAATTTTTCCACTTGCCTTGAGCCATTCAATTTCATCATGCATAGTTTCGCGGTAACTTCTTGTTGTGTAGCCCAGTTCCTTGCGGGCCTTGCTTGAATCAAAATTGTTGTTGCGGGCAAGATTGTATACGGCAAAAGTTGTCATAAGAGGGCGTTTTCCTTTTTTCTTAGCCTGCTTTTCCATGAGCTTTGCAATAAAGTTTGCAAGTTTTACGGGGATAAAGGTCTTCATTTTTTTACAGCCGGACTCTTCGCTTAAAAGGCGGGCAAAATCGCGGAAAGAAACCTCATCATTTCCAAGAATGTAACACTGACCCCTCTGACCTTTATCTGCAGCAAGAATTGCACCATGAGCAAGATCGCGAACATCACAAAGATTAAAGGAACCGTCAATTCCGGCAGGCATTTCGCCATTAATAATCTGAATCAGAACCTTAGTTGTTTCGCCAACTGCAAAATCTTCCGGGCCAAGAATTCCACTCGGATGAATTATACAGGCATTAAGGCCTTCTTCTGCAGCATCCAGAACCGCCTGAGTTGCAAGAGCCTTTGACTGACTGTAGCAGCCCAAAACCTTGTCAGCATCAAAATGATTTACTTCGCCAATTTTATTTCCCTTTGGAAGTTCTGGGATTGCCCCTGTACTTGAACAGTAAACAAGTTTCTTACATTCAGTATGTTTTTTGCAAAGCTCAATTATGTTTTTTGTTCCGCCAACATTTACATCCATAACCTTCTGATTGTAATCAGGATTAACGGTAACAATGCTTGCAATGTGCATTACTACGCTTTCATAACCCGCTGGTATTGTAAAAAGCTTTTCAAGTGAAGACATATCGGTAAGGTCTCCTCGAACAATTTCTGCTTCTCCTGGAATGTATTTTTCTGCCGGGTCATTTGGAAGAACAAAGGCTCTAACCTTGTTCCCGCGTTCAATAAGCTGACGGCAGATTGTTCCGCCTAAAAATCCTGCAGCTCCAGTTACCAGATAAATTGTTTTGTTCATTGTCTTTTCCATCTCATTACTCCTTGCACTTATTTTGTGCCTGTCTGTCATAATTTATGATTTGAATATAAGCCCCCCATATTTCTGAAATGTTTACGAATTGTTTCTGAAATATTAAAAATTCGAATTTTTACACGGTTTCTGATTCATTTTTATTGCGGAAGCATGTTATAATTCTTTTATGATTAAGATTCTGGTTGTTGAAGATGATGCGGACTTGAATATGACCGTTTGCGCTTTTTTAAGGAAAAATGGTTATGATGTCACCAGCTGCATGCATGCAAATGATGCCTATAACGCAATGTACAACACTCTCTTTGATTTAATAATTTCGGATGTGATGATGCCTCAGATTGATGGCTTCGAATTTGCCGAAACTGTAAGAAAAATCAATCAGACAATCCCAATTATTTTTATGACTGCCCGTGATGATTTTACTTCCAAGCAGAAAGGCTTTGCCGCTGGCATAGATGATTATCTTGTTAAGCCTGTTGATTTAGATGAGCTCCTTCTTCGTATTTCAGCTATTTTAAGAAGGGCAAAAATTTCTCAAAGCAAAAAAGTGACAGTCGGCTCGTTGACGCTGGATGCAGATGCAGTTTCAGCTATTTCTGATGGAAAGGAAATCCAGCTTACAGCCCGAGAGTTTAATCTGATTTATAAACTTCTTTCTTACCCAAATAAAACTTTTACCAGAGTTCAACTTATGGATGAATTTTGGGATGCAGATTCCAATGCAACTCCCCGTGCAGTGGATGTTTATATTACAAAAATTCGAGAAAAGCTTTCTGAAGCCGGCTGCTCTGGTTTTGAAATTGCTACAGTGCATGGACTTGGTTATAAGGCGGTTGTAAAATGAAGGAAGAATCAGAAAGAAAAAGCCGTTTCCCAATAGGTCTATATTGGATAGTTCTTGGAATGCTACTTGGAACGACCGGTATAAATATTGCCATCATCCTTTTGGGACTTAAATACAAGTGGGACAGCATCTTTTTTGTTCATTTAGTTATTTTTTATTGGATTCTTGTTTCAGCACTAATTGTTCTATACATAAAGCATAAAATTCACAAAACCTACGAGATTCCCCTTCAGGAAATTTCAAAGGCTACAGAAAAAGTTTCAAAGGGAGATTTTTCAGTTTCGGTTCCAACTGTAAATCCTCCCGAAAAATATGATTATCTTGATTATATGATTTTAGATTTAAACAAGATGATTGAAGATTTAAATGGCATCGAAACTCTTCGTACTGATTTTATTTCTAATGTTTCTCATGAACTAAAAACTCCTCTGGCAGTAATGCAAAACTATGCAAGGCTTCTTCAAACTCCTGATTTGACGGAAGAAAACCGTCAGGAATACGCCAGGGCAATTTTTCATAATTCCCAGCAGCTTACATCACTTATAACAAATATCCTCAAATTGAATAAACTTGAAAATCAACAGATTTATCCAAAAGTTCCTCCTTATGATTTAGGAGAAGAGCTTCGGGAATGCCTGCTCACTTTTGAAGATTCCTGGACCGCAAAAAATCTGGAGCTGGATGTCGAAATTGAAGACGGAATAATGACCACTACCGACAGTCAGCTTTTAAGCCTCATCTGGAATAATTTTATTTCAAACGCAATTAAGTTCACTCCCGAAAATGGAAAAATTACCCTGCGCCTTCGAAAAATCGGGGAAGTGATACAGGTGAGCGTTCAGGATTCTGGCTGCGGTATGGATGAAAAAACACTCAGCCACATTTTTGAAAAGTTCTACCAGGGCGACACGAGTCACGCAACAAAAGGAAACGGGCTTGGCCTTGCCTTAGCCGCAAGAGTCGCAGATATCTGCAGGGGAAAAATCCGTGTAGAAAGCAGCCCGGGAAAAGGTTCAGTTTTTTACTTTGAATTTTAGATGAAGGTCGTTCCCGCCTGCCTTAGTTTTCCTTACTTTCGTCCTTTTAAAAAAATCACTGCAAAAACGAATGATATTACGTCGCTGATTAAAGAAGCCCAGAGCATGGTGACGATGTTGTGACTGGTAAGAGCCAGAATAATTGAAGAAGGTACAAAAACGATTACGTCGCGGAGCAGGGCGAGCAGGGTGGATTTTCCGCTTTTACCCAGGGACTGGAGCATGATGGCGGCGGACTTTATAAAGCAGGTAAGGATGATGCCGCTTAAAAAGATTCGGACGCAGAGACGGGCATATTCGGTGTATTCAGGACTCTTGCTTTTTCCAAAAAGTGAAATTACAAAATCCGGAGCAAGTTCAAAAATCAGAAAGAAGACTGTGCCGATTGCAAGGACAATTTTTGTAATCGTTCTTATAGTCTCGTTTACACGCTCCACATTTCCAGCTCCCATGTTAAAGCCGATGATTGGCTGGCCTCCAAGACTTATTCCAATCACAATGGAAACAACAATTCCAAAAACCTTCATAACGATTCCCACAACCGCAATAGGAATAACCGAGCCGAATGCCACTCCTGTACTTGCAAATGTTTCATAACCGTATTTTGAAAGCAGATTATTGTTTACTGCAATAATTACCACAATTGAAAGCTGAACGATGAGGGATGCCATGCCAATTGAGATAATCCTTGAAAGAATTGAAGTTTCCAGACGAATTGATTTTTTGCTGATTTTAAAATTCTTCGCGCGGAAAAGATAAGCAATGCTCATGACAAAAGTAAGTGCCTGTCCGATAACAGTTGCAATAGCCGCTCCTTTTACTCCCATATTAAAGGCAAAAATAAAAAGCGGGTCTAAGATAAGATTTGCGATTGCTCCTGCAAGGGTACAGGCCATTGCATATTTTGGAGAGCCGTCAGCACGGATTGAAGCATTCATTCCCTGCCCAATCATATAGAATGGCAGGCCGACGCAGATTACTGTGAAATACTGGACGGCAAAATCATAACAAGTTTTTTCTTCCGGATTTGCTCCGAAGATTTTCAGGATTTGTGATTTAAAAATAAAGCCGATGATGCAGAGAAGAATTGAGAAAATCACAAGAAGTAAAAAGCCGTTTCCTACAGATTTGTCAGAGCGGTCCTTGTTATTTCTTCCACATTCAAGACTGAAATTTGCAGCTGCTCCGTCTCCTACTAAAAGTGAAAGTCCCAGAGCCAGAACTGTAAAAGGATAGACGATATTTGTAGCGGCATTTCCAAAAGCACCAGCCTGACTCCATCCTATAAAAATCTGGTCTACAATATTGTAGAGAGCTGCAACCAGCATACTGATAACACATGGAACCGAAAAATGCCTTACAAGCTGACCGATTTTTTCTGTACCCAAATCATAATTTTTCATAAAAACCTCACATATTTGTTAGTTAAAACAAAAAGCAGCGATTGCGTTTCCAAAAACTGGACTTACGCTCATCGCTGCTCGTTTATGTGAAGGAAGAATCGAATCTGCTTTGTTGTTATGGTATTTTATCAGATTTTTGATCTTGATGTAAGAAAGGTTTTTAATATTTTTTTGCTTCTTAATGTTTCTTGCAAAAAAAATGGATTTTTCATTTTACTCTTACCCAGATTCCATCCCGTTTTTTTATAATTGTTATCACCATTCATAGTCCAGCT
The DNA here is from genome assembly GCA_937894335.1 of uncultured Treponema sp. Lineage (GTDB taxonomy): Bacteria > Spirochaetota > Spirochaetia > Treponematales > Treponemataceae > Treponema_D. The sequence continues at coordinate 6,407 of CALCRU010000046.1, forward strand.
GCCACTGATTCCATAAACTTTTGTCGTGAGTGTATGGGTAACTTTCATCTGTGCCGTGTTACAAAGCAGGCGGCAGAGTCTCGTCCTCTGAAAGGAATAAATAGTAAAGATATAAGGGGTAAGATTGATGTCTCACAAAGAAGTGTGTATAGGTTTTACATCACGACTCATCCTTTCCTTTATAAATTCAATAACTTCATCAGTAGTAAAATAATCTTCATGTTTGATTCCGTGGAATATCTTGTATTCAGAATCTGAATAACAGGCAGCCAGTTTTTTTTGAAGTTTAGCACTTAGAGTTTTGTCGGAATCGGAAGCTATAACTGTTACAGGGCAGGTTGTATTTTTTGCATATTTATCTACGCGGATATTATTCTTTATAAAAACTTTGTTTGGTCCCCAGAAAACAGGAATTATTTTGTTGTATAAATCGGCATTTGTTCTGTAGCCGGATGCCAGAAAAAGATGTTTGCAATCCCTAACACTTGCAAGATAGGCAGCCATTCCACATCCATAACTGTGCCCCATTATATAAATGTCTTTTTCAGGATATTTTGTTTTTGCGTAATCATAAAGTTCTTCTGCAGATTTTTGCATTGTCTTAAGATTCATTTTTCCTTTACTATTTTGAGTTCCGTAATAATCAACAGAAAGAAAGGGACAGTCAAAAAGTCCAGCATACATTCCCACTGTGTTATAAGCCACATACATGGAACCGCCAAAACACAAAATAACTTTGTCTGATTCCGCCTGCAAATTATAGCCGTATCCGAATAAGGAATCATTTATTTGAATTTCCTGCGGGATATAGTTGACTTGGTTCAGTTCACGATCTCCTTTGTAAAAAGAATAGGAGATTGTCTGCATTACAGTATCTGCTGAAAAAAGCGAAAGGCAATATATGCCAAGGATTTTTAAGATTGTTAGAATCATAGTCTTCATAGAATTAAAACTTCTTAGAATTAGAAATAAAAAATCTCTTCAAATTTTTTATCCAGCGCAACACATAAAATTAAAGCGAGTTTTGCAGTAGGGCAGAATTGACCAGTCTCAATAGAGCTGATTATATACTTTCCCAATCAGAATTACAAGAGATGTTCCGACTGGAATATGATAAGGGAAAGTGTTCTTTTTCCCATATAACTTTTTTTGCATCCGTGCTATACTCCACATATCCGCATTAAAAGGAGAAATATTATGCCTCATATAACGATTCAGATGTATCCGGGAAGGGATGAGCAGACAAAGAAAAGGGTTGCCAAGGCTGTGCTTGAGGCTGCAGCAAAAGAGCTTGCTCGGGGAGAAGAGCATTTTTCGGTGAGCGTGGAAGATGTTCCTCAGGACGAATGGAAGTCCAAAGTATACGACAGAGTTCGCGCCGACGCCAATACGATTATTCAGCCAGGTTATTCAATGTAAACTTCTGCCGGAGGGCTACTGAGAGAGGCCTTTCTTACCGGACTGGAAACGATACCAGCCCTTGCCTAAAGTTTTGCCTTTTGCTATAGTTCCCTCATGATTACAAAGCATGTTTTTGGGTCGCCTGTTAAGACGGGTGCGGTTGTGGAAGAAATTGCGGTTTCTGGCGCGAAAGTTCCCTTTGGATCTGTAAGGACTTCTTTTCCCTTTGAGTGGGAATACGAAATGGATCTGCATGACATTGTATACGGTCTTGGCGAAACTGTTAGGGGCATGAACAAGAGGGGCTTTAAGTACACAAGCTGGTGCTTTGATCAGTCTGCTCAAAACGAAAGTTCACCCTACATGTACGGAGCTCATAATTTTTTTATTGTTTTTGGTAAGGAAACATTTGGTCTTTTCTTTGACACTCCCTCAAGAATTTCTTTTGACATTGGCTGGACAAAAAGCGACATAATCAGCGTAAAGACGGAAGATACTGGACTTGAACTTTACACTATTACTGCACAGGAAGGAAAGCCAGAACTTGAAAGCATTGTTTGTCAGTTTAGAAAACTGATTGGCCAAAGTTACATTCCTCCAAAGTGGGCTTTTGGTTTTCAACAGAGCAGGTGGGGCTACAGGAATGAAGCGGATGTTCGCCGTGTGGTTCAGAAATACGAAGAGGCAAAAATTCCCCTTAGTGCCGTTTGCCTTGACATAGACTACATGGAAGAATACGAGGACTTTACCGTAGACAAAAAAAAGTTCCCAAACATGAAGGCTCTTTCTGAAGAACTAAAGCAGAAGGGAATCCGCCTTGTTCCCATTATTGATGCCGGGGTAAAGCAGAAGAAGGGATATTCCGTCTATGAAGAAGGAATTAAAAATGGATTTTTCTGTACGGAAGAAAATGGAAAGCCCTATGTTGCTGGAGTGTGGCCAGGAAAAAGTCATTTTACTGATTTTTTAAATGCTGATGCCGCAGAATGGTTTGGCCGTCACTACAAGGTTCTTACCGATTTAGGCATAGAAGGTTTTTGGAACGACATGAACGAGCCTGCCATGTTTTATTCAGAAGAAAGCCTTAAAGAAGTTTTTGCTCACATCAAAAAGCTAAAGGGAAAAAATCTTGATATAGATTCTTTCTTTGAGTTTACTCCCCTTTCAAACAGCACATTCAATCGTGACGATGACTACAGGCGCTTTTATCACAATGTTACTCAGCCCGATGGAAGCACTGTGAGAATGAGGCACGATAAGGTGCACAACATTTATGGCTCAAGTATGACAAAGGCTGCTTCCTGCGCCCTTAAGAAAATTGTTCCCCAAAAAAGAATTCTGCTTTATTCTCGTGCGTCTTCAATTGGCGCTCACCGGTATGGCGGAATCTGGACGGGAGACTGCTGCTCTTGGTGGAGTCATCTTGAAATGCAGATAAAGATGCTTCCTGCCTTAAATATGTGTGGCTTCCTTTATGTGGGTTCAGACATAGGCGGATTTGGTGCCGACACTTCTAGAGATTTGGTTCTGCGCTGGACTGCATTCAGTGCGTTTACTCCTCTAATGAGAAATCATTCCGCATGGAACACCCGTGATCAGGAATGCTATGCTTTTGAAAAACCAGAAGACTTTAGAAATATTCTGCGCCTCCGCTACGCCCTTATTCCCTATTTGTACAGCGAATACATGAAGGCCGCCCTTTCTGGCAGCATGATGTTCCGCCCTCTTTCATTTGTGTGGCAGGATGATTCGCTTGCTCGGGAGACGGAAGACCAGCTTTTGTTGGGTGACGAAATAATGCTTGCCCCCGTTTACAAGCAGAACGCAACTGGCCGCTATGTCTACCTTCCAGAAGACATGACTCAGGTAACATGGCAGAACGAAACTGCAAAGGAAGAGCGTCTTTCAAAGGGAATACATTTTGTTTCCATGCCCCTTGATGCACTTGTGTTTTTTGTACGGAGCGGAAAGGTTGTACCCCTTGCTCTTGAAGATGGCGGTAAGATGCAGTTTGTTGGCGATGGTTCTTCATATGTCCTCTACTCTGACGACGGAGAAAGTAGAGAGGTTGCGCTTGAGCCAAACCTGCGCGAGGTAAGACGCTAGTGCGAAAAAAGAATACAGAAAAATGTTGACGACTGGCGAAAAATTTCTTATCTTTAAAGCGTACCACATAATTTATTTTACTCAATGGAGACCGAAGTGAAAAAAGAACTTATTTCAGCTTTCACAACAGAATGCGGCCATGCAAAAGAACTGCTTGACCTCCTTAATAACTTCCCCGATTCAGCGGAAACTTACTTTACTCATGTGAGCAATGCCGACATGGAAACCACAATTCGCACCATACGCTCTATCTACCTTATGGTAAGAAAGGACAGCCAGTAGGGTTTTGTTACGGATATATTCCATGTGGTAAGTTTTTACATTTCGTGCTATACTTTTACCATGGAAGCTATAGAAACAAAAATCACCCTAGATGATTTGGATTTGCTTACAACTGTTTTGGACGGCTTTTCCCAAAGCCTTGACGAATCCGATGAAGACCGCCCTGCCATAGAAGCGCTGCTGGAAAACCTTGCAGACTTTACAGACAAAATTTGCTCACTTAGCGAATACCGCACTGGTAGCGACTGGCCCGGAGAAGTGGAGCTTACCATTTCATGCCCCACCGACAGCATAGGAAAGACACATTAGGGAGAAAACTCATGGTAACCAACGACAAAGGCATTGTTTCGTTCAAGCACAAAATTATGGAAGAAGTTTGCCGCCTTGCGTGGGAAGGTAGACTTAACGACACCGAAAAGGAAAAACTTGTTTACTCCATGGTGCCGGGTCCTAAGTCCAACTACTGTTGCATCTACAAGGAAAGGGAAATTGTAAAGCAGAGGATTCATCTTGCCTGCGCTGAATGCCCTACCGACAGAGAGCCTACAGACTGCGTAGTTCAGGTGATTAACGCTGCCTGCGACGACTGTCCTATTTCTGCATATTCGGTAACTGACAGCTGTCGCTTCTGCATGGGGCGTCCCTGTCAGAATTCTTGCCGCTTTGGTGCCATTGCCCCTGGTGAGTTCCGCATGCACATAGAGGCCGACAAGTGTAAGGAATGCGGCATGTGTGCAAAGGCCTGCCCTTACGGTGCAATCGTTCATCTGGAGCGTCCTTGCAAAAAGGCCTGTCCCGTTGGTGCAATTACTTACGACGAATACGGTTTCTGCCGCATAAACGAGGAGCGGTGCGTTCAGTGCGGACACTGCATACACAGTTGCCCCTTTGGCGCAATCGGTTCAAAGACATATCTGGTCAACATCATAAACGACATTCGTGCAGGAAAAGAAGTTATTGCTATGTGTGCCCCTGCAACGGAAGGTCAGTTTGGCGACAACATTGGCATGGCTTCGGTAAGGGCTGCCCTTAAAAAACTTGGCTTTGCCGACATGGTGGAAGTTGGTCTTGGTGGAGACATGACTGCCGCATACGAATCTTTGGAATGGGCCGACGCCTATGTAGAAGGAAGAAAGATGACGACTTCATGCTGCCCTGCCTTCATCAACATGTTGCAGAAGCACTTTCCTGATGTATTTGAAAACAACAAGTCTTCAACGGTTTCTCCCATGTGTGCAATTTCGCGCTACCTAAAGCTTACTCATCCGAACTGTGTAACTGTCTTTGTTGGGCCATGCATTGCAAAAAAGGCCGAGGCAAATGACGAATCAATTCCCAACAATGCAGACTATGTTGTAACTTACGGTGAACTTCGTGCCCTCATGCGGTCAAAAGACATAGACTTTGAGCCTGTGGAAGAAAACTATCAAGAGGCTTCCGTTTGGGGAAAGCGCTTTGCTACAAGTGGCGGTGTTGCTGATGCCGTTATGGAATGCATGGAAGAACAGGGCATAGATACTTCAGAAATAAAGCTTCTTCGCTGTGCAGGCGGAATGGAATGCAAGAAGGCTGTTGCCCAAATAAAACTTGGAACTTTGCAAGAAGATTTTGTAGAAGGAATGATTTGTCCCGGCGGATGTGTGGGCGGTCCTTCCAAACACAAGACCGAAACTGAAATTTCTCGTGCTAGGGAAACGCTTTTAAACAAGGCCGACAAGCGCAAGGTGCTGGAAAACCTTAAGCAGTATCCCATGGAAAAATTCTCCATGTACCGCGACGGACACCTTACGCCCGACACCAAGTTCTAGTTCTTGTTTTCGTATTCAACCAGATGCTCCTTTCCGTACATTTTGCGGAGGAGGGGCTTTTCAATTTTTCCGGTTGCATTACGGGGAACTTTTGCAAAGATGACTTTTCTTGGCCTCTTGTAGCGAGGCAGATCCATGCAGAACTCGTTAAATTCTTCTTCGGTGCAGGTCATGCCTTCCTTTATGTCAACAATGGCTCCGGCAATTTCTCCCTGACGCTTGTCTGGAAGCCCTATGACGGCCACATCATTTACTTTGTCAAACTTGCGGATGAAGTTTTCTATTTCTACTGGGTAAAGGTTTTCTCCGCCCGAAACAATAACATCCTTCTTTCGGTCAACTAGGAAGATAAATCCGTCTTCGTCCTGTCGAGCAACATCTCCTGTGTAGAGCCATCCGTCCTTAAGCACTTCTGCAGTTGCCTCTGGATTGTTGTAATAGCACTCCATAACACCGGGACCTTTTACGCAAAGTTCTCCTGCTTCGCCCTTTTTAACAGGCGTGTCATCTGCAGAAACAATTTTGCATTCCCATCCCCAGCCTGGAATTCCTATTGCACCAACCTTGCTGATGTTTTCCACTCCCAAGTGAACGCATCCCGGACCAATGGATTCTGAAAGGCCATAGTTTGTGTCGTACTGATGATTTGGAAAATAGTCTCGCCAGTGCTTTATAAGGCTTGGGGGTACAGGCTGAGCGCCAATGTGCATTAGACGCCACTGGCTAAGGTTAAAGTCTCTAAGTTTAAGTTCGCCAGAATCCAATGCGTTAAGAATGTCTTGAGCCCACGGAACCAGTAGCCAGACAATGGTGCAGTGTTCACGGGAAACGGCGTCAAAAATGTACTGAGGTTTTGTTCCCCTTAGCAGTACGGCTCGGCTTCCTGCAACAAGGCTTCCCATCCAGTGCATTTTTGCTCCAGTATGGTAGAGGGGCGGTATGCAGAGAAAGCAGTCGTCCCTTCCTGTGGAGTGATGCTTTTGTTCTACTTTTGCGGCATGCATAAGGCTTCTGTGTCTGTGAAGGATTGCCTTTGGAAATCCCGTGGTGCCAGAAGAAAAATAAATTGCGGCATAATCGTCGTCGGTAAGGGGTATGTTTGGAGTAACGCTTGAGCAGTCGGCAACAAGTTCCCTGTAGCTTTCTGCAAAAGTGGGACAGTTTTCGCCTACATAAATTAAAAGTCTGTGTTCTCCAAGTTTTTCTGCAATGGCTTCTATACGACCAATAAATTCAGGACCAAACAAGATCATGTCCACCTGAGCCAGATCAGCACAGTAAAGAATTTCGTCGGAGGTGTAGCGGAAGTTAAAGGGTACGGCTATTGCACCTGTCTTTAGAATTCCAAAGTAAATGGGCAGCCATTCCAGACAGTTCATCATCAGTATGGCAACCTTGTCGCCCTTTTTTATTCCCCTGCTAAGGAGCATGTTTGCAAGCCGATTTGCCTTTTCGTTAAAGACATGCCATGTTATTTCCCTGCGGTAGGGTTCATCGCCTGTGGGCTGAATGAGGGAGTATTCTTTCCATGTCATGCGTCTGGTGTCTTTTTGTTCGGGATTCAGTTCAATAAGAGCCGTCTCTTCTCCGTATAGTTTTGCGTTTCTTTCAAGATATTCTGTTACTGGCATAAATACAGTATACGGCAAGATACATAACTTTGCAAGTTTCCTTTTCAAGTTGATAAAATCCAAATAGTGGTGTAAAATAAAAGAATCAAACCAATTTAACACGAGGTGTATTTATGGCAAAGAAAAACAATCTGCCCCTCATCTACTGTCTGGGTATGGCTCTTGCAGTAGTTGGATTCTGCGTTCCTATGTTCAAGGCTAGCTTTGGATTCTTAGGTTCTTCTTATGCAAACGGTTTCAATTTCATCAACTTTGACCGCTCATCATTTGTAACAATTGGTGCGCTGTTCATATTTATTGGTGCAGTTGCTGGTGTTGTGCTTTCATTCCTTAGCGTAAAGAACGGTGATCTTCTTCGCCTTCTTGCTGTTGTTGTAAGCATTGTTGGCGGAATCATCCTTATAATCGGATTTACACAGAACAAGGCGTATGCCACAATCGGAAAAGGATTCCTTAAGCATGCATTTGTAGGATTCTACCTTGTAGTTGTAGGTTGGGTTCTCGCTCTTGTAGGCTGGGTAACAAAGAAATAAACCTTCTGCTTCTGATTAACGGGGATGTCTAAGAGTAATTACACTTGTAGACATCCCCTTATTTTATTTTAAGAGCAAATGAAAACAGTTCCCGTCAAATTAAAAAAACAGCTTCTACTTCTTGCAGACAAATACGAAACAAAAGAATTTCTTGCAGATGATCCTTCGCAGTTTATGCACCGTTACAGTAAAGGACGCGATCAAGAAGTTATTGCATTTATTGCGGCAAATCTTGCATTTGGCAGGCGGGATCAGATTCTTTCCCATGTGGAAGCAATATGTTCTTCAATAAGACAGGACGCAGAAAATTCTCCTGCAGAATGGATAGAAAATTCCGCATACAAAAAACTTTTTACCTTAGGCGGCAGTTCCTTTTACCGCATGATGAGTCACGACACAATGCTTCTGCTATGCGACAGGCTAAGGGAACTTCTGCGTGAGCATAACAGTTTTGGCAGTGCGGTAAAGTTTGCATGGCTGCAGAGGGAGGAAGGGGTTCTGTTTTTACACGAAACCATTGCTTCCCTTTTTCCAAAAGAATGTTCCATCATCTCGCACGGAAGGAATTCTTCTTCCAAGCGGTTGCAAATGTTCTTGCGCTGGATGGTTAGGAACTCTTCCCCTGTAGATTTGGGGCTTTGGTCTTCCTGGTACGACAGAAAAAATCTTCTTATGCCTTTGGACACTCATGTAATGCAGGAGGCTGTGCGTTTTGGTCTTTTGGAAAAAACTTCCTCCGGTAAAATTCCTTCTCCCTCGCTAAAAGTTGCCGTAAGTCTTACACAAACTCTTGCTCAGGTTTTTCCTGATGATCCTGTTCGTGCAGACTATGCCCTGTTTGGTCTTGGCGTTGATGCTTGATATAGCCTGTAACTTTTTATTCTATCAATTTTTTTCTATACAGAGGACAATGCTATTATGAATAAAATTTCATGTTCAGCCATGGCTTTTATGGCGGCCGCATTATTCGGCTCATGTTCTACCATGGGAACTGACGGTTCCAATGAAGTAACTGACACTCCGAGAGATACTTCTTTTTATGTGGAGTCAGTGTTTCCCCAGGGAGAACTTTCTTCTAGCGTAAGTTTTCCTTCCATTCAGATTCAGTTTTCTGAACCAGTTGTGGCTCTAAAAAAATTAGGAGAGCCTTCTTCTACAAGTGATGTGGTTACAATCAGCCCAAGCGTAAACGGCGTGTTTAGATGGTACGGCACAAGCCTTTTAAGTTTTGACTGTTCCGATGCACTCATTCCCCAGAAGGAATATACAATCACCATAAACAAAAATGCAAGAAGCATAACAGGTACTCCTGTTAGCGGAGATTTAGTTTACACATTCCGCACTGAAGAACTTGCCCTTCGCAGCATAGAGCCGGGCTACACCGCACGCAAAGAAAAAAAGATTTACCTTAACTCTCAAGACATTCTGCCAGAATATGCCAAGGACATAGCAGTTTCTTTTGGCAACAAGGTAAACGGCAAGGTTGTGTCAAAATATATTTTGGTCTCTGATGAAAAAAGCAAAAAGGATTATCCTTTTACATTCGAGCAGATTGATGACAAAACCCTTCTTCTTCATGTTAAGGATTCTTTTCCTAGGGACACAGAGCTAAAGGTTGTGCTAAAGGAAGGCGCTATTCCCGATGAAGACTGTATTGCAACTTCAAAAGAGCAGGCAAGAACATTCCACACTTTGCGTCCGTTTAAACATGAGCATACGGCAGGAACTTCTACCCTTACCATTTCATTTAACCACCGCATAAAAGAAGGACAGGAAAAGTCGATTTACAGGGCGCTGCATTTTTCTTCTACAATGGAAATAGGTGAAGAGTCTGTAGAAATTTACGGCAACACGATTTTTATAAAGGACATTCCCGTTACCTACGGCGACGAGTATTCAGTAAGGCTTGAACCTTCGACAGTATGTGACATTTACGATCAGATTTGCAAAGAGGAAGTTTCCTATTCCGTAACGGTTCCCGATGCAGACAGTTACGCTTCCTACAAGGACGGTTCCTTTGTAATTCTTGAAAGTCAGTTTGAACCCAACCGAGCCTTTGAGTTTCAGAATGTTCTTGAAGACTCTACATATACTCTTACAGCCATAAGCGGAGTAACTGATTCCTACAAGGCTGGAAAGAAAAAGACATTTGCACTGGAGGCAACAGAAGAAAACAAAAACCGCAGAGTAATTCAGGCTGTTCCTCTTTCTGACTTTTTGGAAAAGACAGGCGGAAGTTATCGTGGTGCGGTTAAGTTTGAAAGCAATGCATTTTATCTTCCCTACTACGAGGCAAAAAAGCGTGAGGCCTTTACCACAAGTTCCTACATTCAGGTTACCGACCTAGGAGTAACAGTAAGGACAGCGTGGAACAAGACAGATGTAATGGTAAGCCACATGTCTGACGGTTCAGCGGTAAAGAATGCAAGCGTTACCATTAGACAAGTTAGCAGGAACAATAACGAAAGTCACGATGACATAAACGAGAAAATGCTTCTGTCTAAGGGAAGAGAGTTGTGCAGCGGAAAAACATCTGATGACGGACTTGCAGTTTTATATTTTAACGATGAGGACTCCTATTCAACAAGCAAATATATAGAAGTAAAGACAGAAGATGACCGCGTGGTAATTCCACTGTCAACATGGCGCACATTTTACTACGGTACGGACATTTCTAATGGAGATGTAATTGTTCCTGTTTCAAGCCAGACTAGGGGCGAGACTCAGATTTTTTCTGACAGGATGCTTTATCGTCCCGGCGAAACCGCAGAAGTAAAAGTAATAGACCGAATCCGCACACCAGGTGGAGTTTACCAGACATATACTGGACCTTACGAAATAAATTTTGTAGACAACACATGGAATTCCAAGCGCAAGGTTTACGGCTCGTCTTCTGGTAATACAGGCGCACAGGGAACGGCAAGCGCACAGTGGAAACTTCCCGAAGACCTTGTGCCTGGTTCTTATTATGTGGAATACAGACGCACCGACGGTTCAAACTACAAATCAGTTACAAGCCTGATGGTGCAGTTTTTTGAGCGTGTAAGGTTTCAGGCAAATGCAGAGGTTACTCCCGTGGTTTACATTAGGGGAGATGCAATAACTGCAACCGTAAACGCAAGTTATCTTGGCGGAGGTTCTCTTGCAGGCGGAAGCGTTCATGCAGACTGGACGCGCAGCATAAGTTCCTTTGCACCTGCTGGCGAAAAGTTTGAAGGCTTTACATTTGGACCTTTGGGTTACGACTGGTACTGGAGGAACGATGCTGACGAAGAAGAAAGTTTTTATGCCCAAGAAGATGCATCCCTTTCTGCAGACGGAAGTGCCCGACTTTCATGCCAGACAGGAAGCGGACAAAAAGCAGGCTCTCCTTACTACTACAGTCTTGAAGCACAAGTAATAGATGCCGGTAACCAGATGATTGCAGCTCGTACTGGAACAATTGTGCATCCGGCTAAGTTCTACATTGGCTTAAGCGGCATACAAAACATAAAGGGCTTTGCAAAAAAAGGACAGGAACTAGAGTTTGAATATCTCTTTGCAACTCCAGAAGGAAGTGTTCCCTCGCTGACGGAATTTTCTTTCGCAAAAAAAGTTGAATGGGAACTTAGGCGAAAGGAATGGGAAGAAGTTCCCTACACCGACGACTACGGATATGAGCAGACAAGGTGGGAAGAAAAGACTGTTGTAGAACAGAAGGGAAGCTTTGCCGTAAAGAATGCGGAAAAAATAGAAAAACTTCTGCTTACTCCTAAAGAAGGCGGAAGGTATCTTCTTGTAATGCAGACGGAAGACTCTAAAGGAAATGTTGTAAAGACCGAGCGTTCCTTTTATGTAACAAGTTCAGACTCTTACTGGTGGCGTAACAGTGAAGACGCTCACGAAATAACTCTTGAGGCTGACAAGGGAGAGTACGAAGCAGGAGAAACAGCAACAGTTCTTCTGAACAGCACTCTTAACAGGGGGCGCTACCTTGTAACCGTTGAACGGGAAGGAATCTTGAGCGAAGAAGTGCTTGAACTTACTCAGCCCACAGCAACCATTACGGTTCCCATAAAGGAAAACTATGTTCCTCAGGTTTATGTAAATGTGACCACATTTGCACAGCGTAGTAAAGAAGCTCCGGCAGACTACGATAGCAGTGACGAAGGAAAGCCTAAGTCGGTATATGGTTCGGTGAGTCTTGCAGTAAGCAGAAAGTCAAAGATATTTGACATAAGCGTAGAGCAGGATAAAAAAACATACAGGCCTGGAAGCGATGCAAACATTACCCTTACCGCAACAAAAGACGGAAAGCCCGTTGCAAATGCGGAACTTACTCTTATGGTAGTTGACAGGGGCGTTCTTGATTTAATTGGATATCATGTTGAAAATCCGGTTGAGCATTTTTATAACAGCGGACTCTTTGGCTCTGGTGGAATAAATGTAGACTCCTTTAACATGCTTGTTGATCCCGTAACATACGGAACATATACTCTGCCTGCAAAGGAAAGAATTCTTTATGCATTCAACCGCATGTATAAGACCATGGCAACTGCATCCGCCGCAGATGATTCTGTCATGATGATGGACATGGCAATGGGATCCAATATGGTATACCGAGAAGAAGCGGCTGTAGAAGAAAGTCTTGAGGCAGAAGCAGATTCAGGAAGCGGCTCTTTGCAAGTAAGAAAAGACTTTAGGGCGACAGCGGTATTCCTTCCTTCCCTTACTACAGATTCAAACGGAAAGGTAACTGCATCATTTAAACTGCCAGACTCTCTTACCGAATATGTGGTGACAGTCGTAGGCGTAAAGGAACAAACATACGCTTATGCGGAAGAAGCTCTTGTTGTTGCAAATCCAATTTCTGTACGGGATGTGGAAACACGGATTCTTCGACCGGGAGATGAAGGTGAAGCCGGTGTGGTAATTACAAACATTGGCGACAGTGACGAAAATGTAACAATTAACTTTGCAGTTTACAGTGGACTGGAAAAGACAGACTATAAACCCGAAGAAGGAGACCTTATCCGTCTTGAAGGAAAAGCTTTTGTAGCAGGCGAGTCTAAAAAAGCTGTTACTGTAAAATCTGGCGAAACGCAAACCATCATGTTCCGCACCAAGGCTGAATCTCAGGGTTGGATAACTCTTGCTTTTACAGTTTCTTCAAATGAAGTGAACGAGGTAATTTACAAGCCACTGGAAATAGAAAAGCCCTATGTGTACGAAACGGTAACTACAGTTGGTCAGATTGATCAGGAAGAATCCAGTGCAGAGGAACGCATTGTCTTCCCCTCTGGAACTGACAACGGAAAAGGATCCTTCTACATTCAACTTGACTCCTCCCGTTTGGGAAGCCTTTCTTCGGCAGTCAACTATGTCTTCCACTATCCCTACGGATGTCTTGAGCAGCGTTCCAGTGCCGTGCTTCCTCTGGTTGCCTTTGGAGACTACATTAGCGTGTTTAACCTGAACAGCGAAGTTGTAGATGCTGATGCAGTTGTAACAAAGGAACTCAAGGAATGGGCAAAGGTTCAGCGCAAAGACGGAGGATTCCCCTATTGGCCCGACGGTGACGAAAGTTCTCTTGCGGTAAGTCTTCGCATTGCCGAAGTAATTTCTATTGCAAAAGAACACGGAATAAAAATTCCTCTTGGACTAAATACAGACAAACTTGCTTCATACATTCAGAACGAGATAAAAGACCTTAAGGAAGAAAAATATGCATGGCGTTATCCTGAAGCATATGCATATTATGTCCTTACTCGGCTGGGTAAAAAAGTTTCTGCATCAGACATAGAGGCGGTTGTTTCTTCTGATACTGGCGCAAGCGAGTATGCCTTTGCAGGACTTGCCGCATTAAGCATGGGTAACAGAAAACTTGCTGACACTGCAGCTCTTAAAATAAAAAACATGATGTCACTTACTGTACGGGGTGCTTCGTTCCAACAGAATTCTCCCTGGTACGGATGGTACTTCTACAACGGAAACTCAGAACGGTATGCCCTTGCGCTTCATCTGTTTACAAAACTAAATGCGGAAGATATTTACAACGGACATCTTGTTTACGAAATACTCCAGCTGCAAAAGGCGGGTAACGGATGGTGGCAGTCTACGGCAACTACAAGCCGTGTACTGATTGCGCTTGAAGCCTACATAAAGACAAACAACCTTGAAAAGACAAACCTTACTGCAGAAGTTCTTTTGGGCGGAGCTTCTGTCTTAAGCGGAAAGTTTGTTGGCGTTGGTGCACAGCCTGTTGACCGCACCATGGATTTTGCCTTACTGAATGAAAAGGGCGTTTCCTTTGACAGCGAGATTCCTCTTGAGGTAACAAAAAACGGAAAGGGCCAACTTTTTTACACTGCAAGCCTAACCTATGCACTTCCTGCACAGGAGCAGAAGGCACGGGACGAAGGTTTGTGTGTCTATGTTGAAATAACCGATGCACGCACTGGAGAAAAAGTGGAAGCTGGAAAGTTAAAGAGCGGAGTAATCTACCGGGAGAAAGTATATGTTACGACGACAAAAGAAAGGACATTTGTTGCCCTTCGTGCCCCCGTTCCAGCTGGCGCACAGATTCTGAACGGAGCCTTTGTTACAACTGCGACAGTTCCCGCTTTGGAAAAAAATACTGCGGATCGTAATTCTTACTGGTGGAGGAGCCGCATGAGCCACCAGGATGTGTACGATGCAGAGATACGCTGCTTCTGGAACTACATGGGAATAGGAAACCAAAGTTTTGAATTCCTATTCCGTGCAGAAAGGAGCGGTACTTACCAGACGCCTGCAACCCTTGCCGAATGCATGTACGAACCAGAGGTGTTTGGACGAAGCGATGGTGCTGTCTGGACAATTGAGTAGGATGAATAAAGGGACTGTCATAATGAAATGTACTTCATAAGGCAGTCTCTTTTTTTTATTCCGTGCGTTTTATGTTGTAGGTGTATATGGATGAACCTGTGCCATTAGAATTTGTTACGGTTATGTAGACTTTGTTTATTCCTATTGTAAAGCCTGTACTTCCATTAATTTTCCACTTCGTCAAATCAGTTGTGTCTCGAGTTGCAGTGCATGTTATCTCGTTTCCATCTGCATCTTCTCCAGTTGCCGTAATGTTCTGGTCGCTTGAGAAAGTTGTTAAATCAATACTCCAGCCCGTAGCATAATCACCAGTAATATTATCGGATTCATATTCGTATGTGCCGGGAGTTGTTTCTCCTGCATCATCTAGAGTAGCGAGTTCTGTGCCTGCGTATAGAAGTCTGAAAATGTATTTTCTTTCAAGAGTATTGTCTTTTGAAACAATGCTTATTGTATATGCAATCGAATTGCTAAAGAATTCACCAGAAGAAAGAGAGCCGTTTACATCAGCAGTAAAAGTTATGCTTCCTGTTCCTGTCTTTTTTGTTACAAATCCAGAGCCGTCTTCCCAAATTTGCAATTTAACTGTTGAACTTGAATTTAGCGCCGTTGCCGTTATGGTTGGAAGTGAATCCGTTGTCGTTACAAGGTAGTTGAAGTTGCCTGAGTCAGGCCATGTTACGGAAGCCCCAGAAACTTTTGCAATGTTTCTGTAAATGTCCTCATCAAATACCTGTTCCGTTCTGCCTGCAAGAGTATTTAAATTTGTAATGGTCTCCCACTTTGTTGCACTGCTCACTGTAAGAGATTCAAGCCTAGACTCTGAGTCGCAGTCCTTGGTAACAGTTACCGTATACACCTTGTCTACTGCACTTGGTGATGTGTTGCTTACAGTTATGGTAAGCACGGTTGTACCTTCGGGAATCATTGTTGTTGCATCGCCCAAAGTTATTACCCAGTCTGTAGGATATGTCGAGTCCCGTGTTGCTGTTACCGGAATTGCTCCCGTGGGATAGTTGTTTGCAACTTCTGTTGACGCTGCGCTTACGGTAATGGTTGCTGTCTTGCTCTTTGTTACGGCTTTAAAGCCTATGGTCTTTGTGTTGTCCGTAGACTTGAGTGAAACTTTTAGCGCATTATTTAAATTTAGCGAACTAGAATTTACATCTGTTTGGCTTTGAAGTTTAAGGGAATCAAGTTCCGTATTTGTTGAGTCAGGCTTTGACAGGGTAAATACGGTTGGCGTTCCGTTTACATAAAGCGTAATTGTTGAGTTGCCTATGTATTTGTCATCAGTTAAACCTGTAAGTGTAAATGCCTTGTATGTCTTTTCGTCAAATGCGGAGTTGTCTTCATATGTTTCTTCTGTTGTAGTTCCCGTCGTTTTTGTTCCACCAGGTTCAGTAAGTTCGTATGTTACGGCAGCGTGTTTGTTTGCCGTGCGTACATAGAATGTAAGTTTGTCCGTGTATACATTGATGTTGGTGTCGTCGTTGTTTAGAAGTCTTGCGTTTGAGTCCAAATTGGCGGCATCTGCAAAGGCATTGCTCTTTCCTTTTTCAAGAGTCTGCTTTGTCGTGTTAGTTTTTGTTTCCTTTGCGGTAATGTAAACTGTTTCAATGACAGTGTTTCCTGCATCGGGTTTTTTTGCGGTAAGGGTGTAGTATTTTATTGTTGTGCCGTCTTCTGCAGTTACCTTTATCCACAACTTTTTTACAAGTTCCGTGCTATCTGTGTCTTCTGCGTTAAAGTCAACCTGCATTCCTGCTGTCTTGTCGTAGGCCTGCCATCCGCTAGAAGGAGTCGGTGCTGAATCTGATGATGTGGTTGTCCATGTAACGGTAGCCCTCTTGTGGAAGGGAACAATGTAGTATGTAAGTTGGGTAATGTCGCGAACATAGTCTGCACTAAGCTGAACTGAACCGTAATCTTTTTCAGGCGTAACAGCTCTGTCGCTTGCGCTTAGCAGTTTGTAATATGTTCCCCAGTCGCCGTATTTTATGTCATTAGGAGCATCATCTGAATCTACAACGGAAGTTCCTATTGGTGAACCGGAAAGGGTCTTTAATCCGGCGTTTGTTTTTTCAATAGTGCCTGTAATGGATTCTCCCGTAATCTTGTATCCGAACTTGCGCAAAGAGGTGTCTGAGCTCTGAGGCTTTTTAATGTTAATTTTGTAAGTGCGTTCAATTTGTGCGCTGTCCTTTGTGGTAATGCATAAGGGACGATTTCCTCCTGCAGATTCAAAGACATAGGTTTTTTCTGTCTTTACCGTACGGATTGTTCCGTCTGCAAGAGATTTGTGAATGTCTTCCTCCGCTCCTGGTGCGTACTCTATGGAAACTAAAGTTACTCCGCTGGGAATGTCTAAGTTAATCTGAATGTCTCCAACATCTTCGTTTACCCAGTAGAGTTTGCTGTCTGCGGTATAGTCATCTGTCTTAGGGTCAAAAACAATATCCTGATAAACTTCTGGTTCTGCTTCCATGCCATCGGGTAGTTCGTCTGCGCTTAGGGGAAGGGCTGTAAAGGACAGGTTGCGGATTTGTGCTATGGTTCCAGTTCCTGCGTCTGCGTCATAGACAAAGGGTTTTGAAATTGTAACGCTGTACTGCCTTGAATAGTGGGGGTCGTCTGCGATGATTGTTGCGGTAACTTTTGTTTTTCCGTAGGGCAGAATTGCACTTGCATAAGTGGTATCTGACTTTGGACTTATGCTTACTGTCTTTGGAGTGCATTCTGTGTATGTTGCGCCCGCCTCAGAGGTTGCCTGTTCTGTGCTTGAAATCTGTTCCGCCTTCCATGTTACATTTGCCCATTTGTCCTGAGTAAAGCATCTGAATTCTACGCTGTCGTCTGCGCTTACAAAGGAATTGGCGATTGTATATTCTTCTGTATCTGGGTCAAAGTCTGCAATCTGGTTTGCAGAAGGTGCGGTTGCCTTTATTACTACAAGTCCTTCCGTTAAAATTGATGATGTGTCGCTGGAAGATGGTGAGAGTATGCTGTCGTTGCCAGTCTTTTGAGAGTTGTCGTTATTATAAATGTTCGTCAGTACATTGGAGCATCCAACGAGGAGTGCCGAGAGAAAAACTGTTACTGCAAGTGTAAGTAATTTTTTCATGCTTCCTCCTATTTCTGTATTATAATCTCTATTTGAGTTTTTAGGCTAGATGAAGAAAGAATTTTTACTGATTCCGCAGAGGCTCCTCGGGAAAGGGCTTCCTGCCAGACCTGCTGAGCTTCCTGTGTGGTCTCTGCATAGACTGTAACCGATGCTTTTGCATTTTGTCCAAGGCTTTTTGCAAGGGCATTAAATGTTTCATCTCTGTCTTCTTCTGGCAGATTAAGGTAAATGTGGAAAAGTGAATCTGACTCTTTGTTCTGGACGATTCCCGTAGTAACTTTTGTCTGTGTTCCAATCATCTGCTGACCGTTTCTTGTTCTGTCTTCTTCTTGAGGCACAAGCATAAAGCGTATGGTGTAGTTCTGCATGGAGATAAGGGGAATGCCACCGTCTGTGCTTCCGTCCCATGTAATTTTTCCAGGAACAGAGCCGCTTCCTTCCCAGGACTTGCAGACGCTTCCATCTTCGTCCAAAACTTCAACCTGCCAGCGATCGCTTTTGTATTCAAGATATTCGTAGGAAAGAGCAATTTCCAGTCCGCCGTTCTTTGCGCTTGAGGGAACAAACTGCGTCTTTGGAGAAACGGAAACATTTGCAACCGCCGGTCCCCATGTGCCTATGCTCTTCTTGTAACGGGAAGCTCCCCCTTCCTGTATGGAACGAACAATGCTTCCAGGGTAAATCCTAACTCCTGCATATGCCCTTGGAAACGAAACAAAAGAAATGCCTGCAAGGGAATCAAGGAAGACAGTGTAGTCTGCCCCAATGTAGGGAATAATCCAGTCCCTGCCAAACCAGAGTGAAATTTCAAAAGACATTTTTGCTACAAGGGCAAGTCCTTCTGGGTCAGGGAATTCTATTTTTGAAATTAGATCGTCATCTTTTGCCCTTGTTGAAGTGTAGAACGAAGCGTTTACAAAATTTACTCCTACGCCAAGTCCGGGAACAAATTCTAGCCAGCGTGGAAGAAAATTCCATGTCGCTTTGTTAAGCACTTTCTGAACCCTTAGCATAAGGATGTTGTTGTTAAAGGTTACTAGCAGATTGTTTTGGTCCGCAGACTCCTGCCACATGTCACGAGTAACTTCCAGACCAAACATCCATCCGCCAAAGTTAAGACCCATTCCAGCAGAAAAATTTGCTCCGTAAGTCATAAGGTCGTAGCGCTTGAATTCGGTGCTAAAAAATCCCAAAGGGAAGGAAATGCCGCCGTTGCTTTCTATGTAAAAGTGATTTTCCTGCACCACATTATCACCCTCTGCAAAAATCGGAGGTGCAAAAAGCGTGAGAAATAAAACTGATGTAACAGCAAAAAAGCGACACTTCATCCCTTCCAATATCGGCAAATTCTCGCTATAATATAAGACAGATTTTTGTATAGGGTACATGTATGATAAGTAAAATTCTTCTACTGATTATCTTCTTTGCTGTATTCGTCTGCGTGGGAATTCTCTGCAGGAAGCAGAGTACCGATGTAAACGGATTTGTTCTTGGAGGACGCTCTGTTGGTCCTTGGCTTACTGCCTTTGCGTACGGAACTTCGTATTTTTCTGCCGTTATTTTTGTAGGTTACGCAGGTCAGTTTGGATGGAGTTTTGGTCTTGCTTCCACATGGATTGGTTTGGGTAACGCATTCATTGGTTCTCTTTTGCCTTGGGCAATTCTTGGACGACGCACCAGAATCATGACTCAGCATCTAAACTCAAAGACAATGCCTGACTTTTTTGGTCAGCGTTACGACTCTAAAGGATTAAAGATTGCCGCTTCTGCAATTACCTTTTTGTTTTTAATTCCATACACGGCTTCCCTCTTTAACGGACTTTCTCGTCTCTTCCGCATGGCATTCAACATTGACTACGCAGTTTGCGTTGTGGTAATGGCTGTGCTTACTGCTGTCTATGTTATTGTAGGCGGATACATGGCAACTGCCGTAAACGATTTTATTCAGGGCATAGTAATGCTTGTGGGAATTGTTGCGGTAATTCTTGCGGTACTTTCCAAGCACGGCGGATTCATGCAGTCTGTAATAGAGATGTCCAAAATAGACAGCGGAGAACTTCAGGGCGGATTTGTTTCCTTCTTTGGACCTCAGCCTCTGTATCTGCTGGTGGTAGTTCTGCTTACTTCTTTGGGAACATGGGGTCTTCCTCAGATGGTAGGAAAATTCTATGCCATTAAAAATGAAGAGTCCATTAAGATAGGTACGCTAATTTCTACAGTGTTTGCAATCATTGTTGCTGGAGGATGCTACTTCCTTGGAGGATTTGGCCGTCTCTTTACCACACAGGAAGCGGTAAGTGCGGAAGGTTTTGACAGTATTGTTCCAACCATGCTTTCTGGTCTTTCGGACATTCTTATTGGTGTTGTGCTCATCCTTGTCCTTTCTGCCTCCATGTCTACTCTTTCTTCTCTGGTGCTTACTTCCAGTTCAACTTTAACTTTGGACTTCCTTGGCTCATTCAAAAAGAAAAAGGCTGAAGAAAAAAGCAACATGCTTACCATGCGCATTTTTGTTGCAGTGTTCATAATAATTTCTGCAGTGATTGCGATTGTTCAGGCAAAGAGTAGGGTAACATTTATTGCCCAGCTTATGGGAATTTCTTGGGGTGCGCTTTCTGGTTCATTCCTTGCTCCATTCCTTTACGGTCTTTACTGGAAAAAGACAAGCCGTGCAAGTGTTGTGGCATCTTTTGTGTTTGGAACGGTTGTCATGATTGTTCAGCTCTGCATTTCCTTGGGATGGATTCATGTGGGAGGAACCTTCCTTACATTCATCTTTAAGAACTCCCTGTATTCTGGCGTCTTCTGCATGCTAGCTTCAATTGTAATTGTTCCGCTGGTAAGCCTTGTTTCGCAAAAGACAAAACCAGCTGGCGTGGAGCAGATGTTTGCCTGCTACGATACAAAAGTTCAGGCGAGTGCAAAGGAAGTTCTTTCGGAATAGGATGAGCTTTTCAAAGTCTTCTTTGCAAACTGTAGCGCTTTATGGTACACTGACTGCATGGACGCAAAAAAAATTATTGTCGTTGGCGCCGGCATTTCGGGGCTTACTGCAGCAGTGTACTTGCAGCGCTCAGGCTGTGATGTTACCGTTTTAGAAAAGCATGTAATTCCAGGCGGACTTTCTACCAGCTGGACTCGCAAGGGTTTTTTCTTTGAAGGTGGAATGCACTGGCTTACTGGCTCTTCGCCCAAACTTCTTCTTAACCGGGTGTGGCATGAATCAGGTGCCCTTAAAGAAAACAATCCCATTACAAACCGAGACCCCATTTACACTCTTGTTGACGGAGACAAAAGCATAAACCTTTGGCGTGATGTAAAGAAACTAAAGGCCGACCTTCTTGCTTATGCCCCCGAAGACAAAAAGGCCATAAACAGACTTTGCCGTGATGTAAAAATTATGAGCGCCGTTCATCTTCCCATAATGGATTTGCCAGGACTAAAGACAAGCCGTCACTGTAACGAACCTCTTTGGAACCTTATAAAAATGGCTCCTGCTGGTCTTCGCTACGGAAGTCTTGCCAAACAGACTTATGAAGAATATGTAAATAAGTTTACAAATAAAAATGTTCGTCACCTTCTGATGAGCATAATCGGCTACAGGTACAATGCCCTTTCTCTTGTGTATACCATTGCGGCCTTTGCAAGCGGCGACTGCGGATTCCCTGAAGGCGGTTCCCTTAGAATGGCACAAAATCTTGCCGACACATTTACAAAACTTGGCGGAAAAATTCAGTACAACACCACTGTAGAAAAAGTTGTTGTAGAAAATGCAAAGACAAAAGGCGTTATGGTAAAGGGCAGCCTTCTTCCTTCCGATGCAGTTCTTGTTGCCTTTGACACCCGTACTGCTGTAGATACAATGTTTATACCTCCCCTTGAAGAAAAATGGGTTTACGCAATGCGCAAGAAAGTTGTTTCGGAGCAGAACATGTTTTTTGGTCTTGGCATAAAGGCCAATCTGTCCAAGTATCCCTTTGGCATGGTAATTCCCTTTGACACTCCCTTTGAGGCCGGAGGAAATACCTTTAACGAAATAAGGATTAACAACTATGCAGGAAAGCCGGGCTATGCTCCCGACGGATGTTCTACCGTAACATGTCTTCTCTTATGCGGATGTTATGACTGGTGGAAGGCAAAAAAGGCAGACGGAACTTATAAAGATGAAAAGGAAAAACTTCTTGACCGCTTTATTGCAATGCTAGAAAGATACATTCCCGAAGTAAAGGGAAATGTAATTGCACGGGATCTTGCAACTCCATGCACTTACGAACGCTACACTGCAAGTTTTGAAGGCTCATGGATGAGTGTATGGCGGCCGGGGGATTCTTCCTTTGTGTTCCCGTCAAAGTCAAAGTCTGTCAAAGGACTTTATTTTGCAAGCGAGCGTAACCAGATGCCGGGAGGACTTCCTATCTGTGCGTGGGCGGGTCGTAAGGCTGCGCAAACAGTCTGCCGTGACTGGAAACTTACCTTTATGTGCGAGGACAAACAGAAGCATGAATAAAGAGCAGAACCGTGAGGCAGTAATAGTAAGGACAAGCGTTGTTGGAATTGTTGCAAATGTTTTCCTTGCGGCCTTTAAGGCGGCTGTTGGAATTCTTTCTTCTTCAATAGCGGTTGTGCTTGATGCCGTAAACAATGTAAGCGATGCCCTTTCTTCGGTAATTACGATTATTGGTACAAAACTTGCAGGTAAGGCTCCAGATAAAAAACATCCCTACGGATACGGACGCATAGAATATCTTACCGCTTTGGTAATAGCAGTCATTGTCCTTTATGCAGGTCTAACTTCCCTTGTGGAATCTGTAAAGAAAATTTTTAATCCTACAGAGCCTGACTATTCTACAATTGCCCTTGTAATAATTGCGGTTGCAGTTGTCGTAAAAATTGCGCTGGGACTTTTTGTAAGAGACAGGGGAAAAAAAGTAAATTCTGACTCTTTAATCGCTTCGGGAACGGATGCACTTATGGACTCCATTATTTCTGCTTCCACTCTTGTTGCGGCTTTTGTTTTCATAGTCTTTCACATTTCGTTGGAGTCTTACCTTGGAGTAATCATTTCTATACTGATTATAAAGTCAGGAATAGAAATACTTAAGGACACACTTAGCGAAATTTTAGGCGAGCGTATAGAGGCTGATTTTTCTCATTCAATAAAGCAGACAATAAAAAATTGTTCCCCCGACATTCAGGGCGTGTTCGATTTAGATTTGCACAACTATGGTCCCGACCGTCTGCTTGGTTCAGTTCATGTGGAAGTTCCCGATGGATGGACTTCTGATAAAATTGATTTTCTTTCCAGAAAGATTCAGGAAGAAGTTTACGCAAAGCACGGAGTACTAATTTCTGCGGTAGGAGTGTATTCTGTAAACACTAGGGATGAAGAAGTCATTTTAATGCGCAACAAAGTTCATGACATGGCATTTTCCCACAAGCATGTAATGCAGATTCACGGCTTTCATGTTGACAGGGAACATAAGCGCATGAGCTTTGATGTCATATTCAGCTTTGACTGTCCCAACTCCAAAGAGGAATATGCTGCCTTGTGCAGTGAAGTTGGCATGGCCTTTCCAGATTATAAAATTCAAATCAACATGGATTACGATATTTCGGACTAGAAAATGCTTTACATAATGCGACACGGAAAAACAGACTGGAACGAAAAAAGAAAACTCCAGGGACGAACAGACATTCCTCTTAACGAAGAAGGAATTGGCATGGCAAAAAAGGCGGCGGAAGAATGCAAAAACATTCACTTTGACATTTGCTACTGCTCTCCGCTGATTAGGGCAAGAACTACTGCGCAAATTGTCCTTGAGGGAAGAAATGTTCCCATAGTCACTGACGACAGACTTGTGGAAATGGGCTTTGGAGAATACGAAGGCATAGAGCATTCATTTGAAATTCCTGACTGTCCCATAAACGAACTTTTTTATCATCCCGAAAACTACAAGGGGATTGGCGGTGCCGAAACATTTGAAGAACTCTTTGCACGGACGGGTAGCTTTTTGCAGGAAGTTGTAAATCCTCTTCTTAAGCAGGGAAAGGACATTCTTATTGTAGGACACGGCGCAATGAACTGCAGCATAATCTGCCAGGTAAAGAACATTCCCCTAAAGGACTTTTGGAAAATCGGCATAGAAAACTGTAGGCTTTTTAAACTTTCTTAATCTTAAGCGAAACTGTATGTACAAAGGGTCGCTGTTTGGGGTAGAATAAGACCATGGATGCGAAACTTATCAATGCTTTTTTAACAGAAGGAATGAACACCTTTGAGTCAATGTTTGGAATTAAAGCGACCAACAAGGAACCTCATATCCTTAATGTAACAAGCGGCCACCCCTGGGAAATTTCAGGATTGTTGGGCATAACGGGAAAGAGTAAGGGCGTTGTTGCCTTTAGACTTCATAAAACTCTGGCCAATAAAATGCTGGAACTCTCTGGACTGGAATGTACAAAAGAAAACTACGAAGAAATGTCCATAAGCCTTGTAAGCGAATTTACAAATGTCATAGCAGGTCATGCAGTTAGCGTGGTTCAGGACATGGATTTGGATATTTCGCCGCCATTCTGCGTCATGGGTCACAATCACGAAATTGCTTGGCCTAAAAACTATCCTGTAATTGCAATTCCCTTTGTAACCCAGCAGGGCCCCTTTGAGGTAGATGTCTGCTTCAAGTAGTAAGCAGAAAACTCGCCGGGGCAAAGATGTGCTCTAGCTGTTCTTTTTGCGCTGTTGAACGGTGTGCACTATGCCTGCAAGCATGGTTACTATTGCGATTGACATGATTACATAAAGTATCCAGTGTGTTTCTATGTGTTCTTTGCTGAGCAGGGCTACGCTGTTAAGCAGCATTCCCACAGAAAGCAAGGGAGACACCTGTCGTGACTGGTCTTCCTTTATGCCAGTCTTGCGCTCCTTTAGTTCCCTGATGATGTTTTTTGTGCGGACTATCATCCGTATGAATACAAATGCAAAGGCAAGGGCAACGCAGGCAAAGGCGGCAAACTCTATGCGATGCACGATTATTGCGGCAGACAAAAGATATGTGGCGCATAAAAGTTCTATGGCACCCACAATCTTAAACATCAGCAGGATTTTCTTATAGTTTCCAATTTGGGAATCTACATCAGAGTAGAGGACAAATTCTCCTTCGGCAGCGCGCTTTCTTAGAATGACCCAGAAGCCCCACACCTGAACAACTTCTATGCCGGCTTCTTCCATGAAGCTTCTGTAATCCTTAGAAACCGAACCAAGGCGTGAGCTAAAGTCCACCTGATAGACAAACTCGCCCTTTTCGCAGGGAGTAAATGTGTAAAATCCCATGAAGAAGTGTTTGAGAGTCCATCCTTCCTGTGCCATTTTGTTAAGCCACAGTATTTCTTTGTCCTTGTCAAAATAAAGCCTGAATTTAGTCATTTTTTTACTCCTTAATCAGCTGAATTCATTAGTTTTCCGTTTTCCAAAAGTTCGCCCAGTCGGGTAACTTCCTTTGCAAACGCCTCTTTTCCAAGAGGAGTAATAAGATATTCCTTCTTTTTGCGTGAGGAATCGTCCTCGCTGTAGATTTTAATCCATGAGCGCTTTTCCAGAGTCTGCAGGGCACCGTATAAAGTTCCAGCTCCCAGTTGAACCCTGCCCTTGGTAAGCCCTTCAACCTCCTGAATTATTCCGTAGCCGTGATTAGGCTTTCGCAGAGCAAGCAGGATGTAGTAAAAGGCTTCCGTAAGCGGAATGTCAGTATTCATCAGAACCTCCTATCAGTTTACGATGTATCGATTACCGATATATCATATAATCAATATATCACCAGTCGATATATCTGTCAATAGTTTTTTTAATTTTTTGTGTTTTTTTCTTCATTATGGTCTATACTGTATGTGTTATGGAAAAAAGAATAAAAATCGGTTTTGCCGTATTTGGTTCTGTTGCGGCTTTGGTAACGGTTTTGGCCATGGTGTATGCCTTTGCACTGGATCCCTTTCGCGGAGTGGAAAGAAATTTTGTTCCCTCAGAAAGTTTAGAAGCGGTCTTTACGAGGGAGCAGGCTCTTGAGGATTTGAACTTTATGATGGGTATGCTTCATACCCGTCACCCTGCTTGGCTAGAAAGGGACAATGAGCGAGTAAAAAATGTAGAGGCTCAGTATCAGAAAGAAATAGCTTTTCTGCCCGACACTCTTACCACTGTGCAAATATGGCAGACGGCCGGACGAATCCTTCATCAGTTGTACGACGGACACACTTCTGTGTATGCAAAGTTTGCCCAGCCTCTTTACATAAATGATTTTAGTCAACTGGAGGAATACGGACTTCCCCTTTACATAGACGGTCTTCTCTGCTCAAAAGTGTTGGAAGACTTTTCTGCTGTGTTCCAGTACGAACTTGACTCCTATGCAAAGAAGATGTTTAGCTCTAGCATAATCATAAACAGGGGATACCTTGCTTGGGCCGGAGTGGATGTTTCTGACGGAGTAACATACACATTCTCTACTGCCGACGGAGAAAAGGATTTTCATTATGATTTTGTTCCCTTTGGCGAAGTAAAAAGAATTCAGACTGCGGATGCCGATGAGGAAGACTGGGTTTACTACGAAATAGACAAAGAAAGCAATGCTGGCATTTTTACACTTACCTCATGTTCCTTTAATGACCACTACAGGGAAGTTCTTAGAGAATTTTTTGAAGCCGTAAATAAAAACGCCTTGAACAATGTAATCGTGGACTTACGGGACAACGGCGGAGGAAACTCTCTTGTGGCGAATGAATTTCTTAAGTACATTGATGTAGACGGCTACTATGAATGGGGATGCAAAATCCGCTTTGGAAACTTTCTGTACACAGGAAAAAGAGCATGGAATAAAAACAAAAGAAAGGAGCCTGTCTTTGCTGGAAACCTCTATGTCCTTACAAGCACAAAAACTTTCAGTTCTGCTATGGACTTTGCAATGCTTGTAGGCGACAACCGCATAGGAACCCTTGTAGGCGAACCCTGCGGAAACTTACCCGACGCCTACGGAGATGTCCTTAACTTTGTACTGCCCAACACAAAACTTTCTCTTGGCGTATCATTTAAAAGATGGTTCCGTATAGACGAAGCTAAAACTGGTCAGCCCCTTAACCCCGACATCTATTGCTCAGAAGAAGAAGCCTTGGATAAGGCGCTGGAACTTTGTAGCAGGAGCGGTCGGTAGAATCGGTTGCCCAATCAGTTAGTTTCTGCTTACATATACTCCTAACGGAAAGTTCAGTTTTAAAGACTTGAGCAATAACGAAAAGATGAGGCAGATCTTTACATGATTTTATGCTACCTTGGTCAAGCAATTTTTGGCACTGCTTTTTTTGGTGTAGGGCATTCATATATTTAAGTGGTAACAAAAAGCCTAAACAGAATGTTTGCTTAGAAACCAAAGATAAGGGATTTTACTAGGAGAACAGAAATGGAAAAGAAACATCACATAGAAAAAAACACTGTGCAGGAAACGCTCATAATTCCCCTGTACGGAAGAAAAGTCTGCTCAGAAAAATTTCCTAACCTCTTTAAGGATTCAGAGGCGGAGCGGATATGTAGCATGCTGGACTACGACTTTGAAGAAAAGGGAAGAAAGATGGAGCGTGGTGCGGGGCTTTTTGGTGCACTTGAAGTTGCTCAGAGGCAGTATGACCTTGGTTGGGAAATTAAGGATTACCTTACCTCTCATCCCAATGCCGCTGTGGTAAATCTTGGCTGCGGATTGGACGACACATTCAGCAAGTGCGACAACGGAAGTTGCAGAGGCTACAACATAGATATGCCAGATGTTATTGCGGTGCGGAACGAAATACTGCCGCCTACAGAACGGGAAGCAAACATTGCCTCAGATCTTAATGACTACGGTTGGATGGAAAAAATTGACGCAAAGGAAGGAGCTGTTTTTTATGCCTCAGGTGTGTTCTATTATTTTAAAAAAGAGGATGTCAAAAAACTTTTCCTTGAAATGCAAAAACATTTTCCCGGTAGCGTAATTGTGTTTGACTCGTGCAACCGCCGAGGTGCTAAAATGCTGACAAAGACATGGCTTAAGGAAGCGGGAATAAAAGATGTGGGAGCCTTCTTTTCGATGGAAGACGAAAGCGAGATTGCAGGATGGAGTAAAAATTTTGTTGTAACAGCTAGAAGTTATATGCGCGGCTACAGGGATATATACAAAAATGTGAGCGTTTTTTTTAAACTGATGATAAAATTCTGCGATTGTTTCGTGAATGCGAAAATTGTAAGGGTAGAATTAAAATAGGCAGATTTCCCCCTTGTTGTTTTTGTTTGATTAGTCTATACTAACTATGTTAGAATTAACTAACATAATGGAGGTCAAAATGACAGAAGGAAGTAAAAAATTTCTGTGGGGTGTAGTTGCAGGTCTTGCTGCTGCTGCATTCATTAAGACAGACACTTTTAAAAAGGGCGCTGCAAAAATAATTGCAGGAGGTCTCCAGCTTAAAGACGATGCAAAAGAGTATTTTGAAACAATCAAAGAAGATGCCGAGGATGTAAAAGCCGAAAATGATGCAAAGGCAAAGGCTTAACTTTCGGGGCGCAATATGAATTTTACAGTAAAGCATTCTCTGCCAGGGCGGATTCGGATCCGTTATGATAAGAAAAAACTTTCCAAGCGGCAGGCAGCCTTGGCATACAGTCTGCTTTCTGTACAGGAGGGGATGAGTAGCGTAAGCGTAAACTATACTACTGGTTCCTTCCTGATTTATTACGATGTAAAAAAACTTTCAGAAAAACACATAAGGGCCTATTTTCTTGCGCTAAACGAAAAATACCTTAACAACAGGGAAATGCTTGAACAGGTGGAAGAACCTAAGGAACAGGAAAGCCTTCTTTTTGATCTAGCACTAATGACAGCCAGCCACTACCTTAAAATGATTTTACCCCTACCCGTCAGGTTTGTGCTAAGGGCAGTTTCTCTTGCGCCAAGAATTCTTAACGGAATTGAACATGTTGTAAGGGGAGAAGTTTTTCATTCCGAGGTACTGGATGCGACTGCAATTTCCATGGCTCTCATTACGGGAGACGCGCGTACTGCAAGCAATATAAACTTTCTGCTTAACATTGGCGACACCATAGAAGAATTTACAAAGAAAAAATCCTATAGCGATCTTGCCGAAAAACTAATTTCACAAAATGACCAGATTCAGCTTGTAGAAAAATCTGCCGATGGAAAGACAATAGAAAAAACAGTTCCCCTTTATGTCGTAAAAAAAGGCGACACGGTTGCGGTTCGTACTGGAAGCGTAATTCCTGTAGACGGAACTGTGCTTAGCGGCGAGGCTCTTGTTAATCAGGCTACGATTACTGGAGAACCACTTGCCGTAGAAAAGCGCACAGGGGCTTCAGTGTTTGCAGGAACGGTCGTACAGGAAGGTGAGATTTTTGTTCAAGTTCGTGCAACAGGGAATCAGACTAAGGTTCAGAACATCCTACATATGATAGACAACTCCCAGAGCCTTAAGGTGTCTTCCCAAGTGCGTTCAGAAAATCTTGCCAATCAGCTTGTAAAATATAATTTTCTGCTTTCTCTTGCAACATTCCTTTTTACAGGAAACATGACAAAGGTAATGGCAACCCTTATGGTGGACTATTCCTGTGCAATGAAGCTCTCTTCTCCTATAGCTGTTTTAAGCGCCATGAAGGAAGCGACTGAGCACGGAATAATTGTAAAAGGCGGAAAGTTTTTGGAAAATGCTTCCCTTGCAGACACTGTTGTTTTTGACAAGACGGGAACTTTGACGCACGCTTCTCCAAAACTTGCGAAAACTTATGCATTTGAAGGACGCTCCGAAAACGAAGTTCTTTCCATTGCAGCGTGTCTTGAAGAACATTTTGCCCATCCCATTGCAAGCGCAATTGTTAAGGCTGCTGAAGAAAGAAAGATTATTCATCCCGAAGAACATGCAAAGGTTGAATACATTGTGGCTCACGGAATTGCAACTACCTTGTACGGGAAAAAGCTTGTAATAGGAAGCAGGCACTTTGTTTTTGATGATGAAAAATGTGAGACTCCAAAGGAATTAGAAAAAATTCAGAGCGATGCTTTGGAAAGGGGAGAGTCTCTTTTGTATCTGGCGGAAGAAAAAAAATTAATCGGAGTTTTTGCAATAAATGACCCGGTGCGAAAAAATGCCGCAAGGGTAATTGAAGCCCTGCATAAGTCTGGAATTAAAAACTGCGTCATGATTACAGGCGATGACGAGGGTGCCGCAAAGACGGCTGCAAAAATTACAAAGGTTGACCATTACATTTCCCGTGCACTCCCCGAGGACAAGGTAGGCTACATAGAGCAAGAGCAGAAACTTGGCCACAAGGTTATAATGATTGGCGACGGAATAAACGATGCGCCTGCTCTTGCTAAGGCGGACACTGGTATTGCAATGGGCGACTGTGCAGACATTACCGGTGAAACTGCAGATATTGTCCTTTCATGCGAAGACGGACTGTTGGGATTGTACAAGACCCGAGTGCTTGGTTCGCTCCTTATGGAAAAAATTGACAGTAGTAACCGTAGCATTGTAGGAGTAAATACAGCCCTCATGCTTCTGGGACTGTTCGGAATAATTTCACCATCTCTTGCCGCTGTCCTGCACAACGCAAGCACCATTGCATTCAGCGTAAGGTCAATGCAGCGCCTTCTTCCTGAGGTGGAGGAATAGGTTTTGGAATACCGATACTTTCCAGGCAGGCTAAGATTCCGCGACCATGTCTTACGGGATTTGGAAATTCGCCAGGCCGCAGTTGCCGTGATAAAGAAAATCTGTCCAGAGGCACAAATAACCTATACTGAAAAAACTTCTAGCATACTTGCGGTTTATCCCGAGAATTCCATAAATCTGGAAAGTCTAAGGCCTCTTCTTCCCCTTCTGCTAGAACTAGAACCTAAAATCAGGTTCTATAATTCTTCAAAAAAGAAAGACATACTTGACGGAATAAAAAAAATTGAAGCACAAATAAAAAACACCCTGCCAAACTGACAGGGTGCACTTCAAAACTATTTGCAGTGGAGCAGTTTTTTAAGCTGCAACTGTCTCCGAAAAAAAATTATCTTAGCAGATTACGACAGAGTTGTCGGTGTGAGAGAAGGGAGCAGGAATGTATTTGTCTGCGGCCCAGTCGTTTTCCCAGTGCTTTCCGTCAAGAAGATAGCGGAACTGATATTCCTTTCCAGCGTCCAACTTGATTTTTGTAGAGAATGTACCGCTCTTGTCCTTTGTAAGAGGAGTGTCGGTGCTGCTCCAGTTGTTAAAGTCTCCAGCAATAGTAACATGTTCTGCACCGTGTGCTGCTTCTTTGGAAACGCTGAAAGTTACAGTGCATGTTTTCTTGTCTTTTGAATAAGTCTTCTTTAATGCCATAGTGTGCCCCCGAATAACGATATTAAATTGAAATATGGTAGTTGAAAAACTACATATAAAGTTATACAATGTTCTAGCAGTTTTGTGAAGTGGATTTATGAAAAAAATCAACTAAAATGCTGAAATTTTTACGGTTTAAGACTGTTTTAAACCAAAGGAGTCGAACATGTCGGCAAAAAAGTATCTTTTTACATCAGAATCTGTCGGGGAAGGTCATCCTGACAAACTGTGCGACCAGATAAGCGACGGTATTCTTGACGAGTGCCTTAGGCAGGATGCAGAAAGCCATGTTGCGTGCGAGACATTTGCTTCTCAGGCTGCCGTTATCGTTGGCGGAGAAATAAATACCGAGGCCTATGTAAATGTTCAGGAAGTTGCAAAGAGAGTTGCGGAACGCATTGGCTATTCAAATCCAGCTTACGGTTTGGACTTTAAGTCTATGGCTGTATTTAACATGATTCACGAACAGTCTGCCGACATAAATCAGGGGGTTGTGGGAAAGGGTCTTTCTGAATTTAAAGGCCAGCAGGGTGCAGGAGACCAAGGCATGATGTTTGGATTTGCATGCAAGGAAACTCCCGAACTTATGCCTGCTCCAATCATGTATTCCCACAAGCTTATGCGTAAGTCTGCGGAACTGCGCAAGAACGGAACTTTCCCCTGGTTTAGGCCTGATTCTAAAGGTCAGGTAACTATTGAATACGAAGACCATAGGCCTGTACGCATTGACACTGTTGTTGTAAGCCAGCAGCATGATCCAGAAATCTCTTACGAAGAAATAAAGGACACAATCATCAACAGTCTGATTAAGCCCGTGCTTGAGCCTACTGGACTTTTAGACTCGAATACAAAGTACTTTGTAAACCCCACAGGTCAGTTTTGCATTGGCGGTCCTGTAGGAGACACTGGTCTTACCGGAAGAAAAATCATTGTTGACACATATGGCGGAATGGGTCGTCACGGAGGCGGATGCTTTAGCGGAAAAGACCCTAGCAAGGTTGACCGTTCGGCTGCATACATGGCGCGCTACATTGCAAAGAACATTGTTGCCGCTGATTTGGCGGAGCGTGCAGAAGTTCAGCTGGCCTATGCAATCGGTGTTCCCTTCCCTGTAAGCATTATGGTGGATACCTTCGGTACTTCTTCTATAGAGGAGTCTGCAATCGTTAATGCTGTAAAGCAAGTGTTTGACTGCACTCCTTCGGGAATTATAAAGACCCTAGACTTGAAGCGCCCCATTTACGAGGCTACTGCTGCCTACGGTCACTTTGGAAGAAGCGAATTCCCCTGGGAAAAAACCGACAAGACAGACGCGCTTAAAAAATCCATAAAGTAAACATGGCACTGCTTACTAAAAAACAGCTGGTAACTGTATTTGAACGGTTCAAGGAGAACAATCCCAATCCTCAGACTGAACTTCTTGCACCTAATCCCTACTGTCTTTTGGTAAGCGTAGTTCTCTCTGCTCAGGCCACAGACAAAAGTGTAAACGCTGCAACAAAAGAGCTTTACAAAAAAGTAAGAACTCCCCAGCAAATGCTTTCTCTTGGAAAACAGAAACTGATTGGCTACATAAAATCCATTGGGCTTTTTAATTCAAAGGCTGAGCATGTAATGGAACTGAGCAGACTGCTTATAGAAAACTTTGACGGCAAAGTTCCTGCTACACGAGAAGAACTTATGTCGCTCCCCGGAGTGGGAAGAAAAACAGCAAATGTAATCCTCAATGTTGTTTACGGTGAGCCCACAATGCCAGTAGACACTCACCTTATGAGAATATGTCCCAAGATAGGTCTTGCAACGGGAACCACCCCCGAAGAAGTTGAGGCTTCTCTTGTAAAAAGAATTCCTGCGGAGTACATGATGCACGCCCACCACTGGCTTATTCTGCACGGTCGCTATACATGCACGGCAAGAAATCCCAAATGTGAAGAATGCATCATAAGCGATATATGCAAAAAGAATTTTTAGCAAAAGGAGAAATTTAATGAACGAAGAAGTTGTAGAAGAAACCGCAACCTTAATAGAAAATCCCCTTGATGCGGTAGGCTCAGAAGTTGTTCAGCAGACTCAGGAATTTTTTCATCTTGAAGACTTAAAGAATCTGTTTACACTGGCAAATGCGGCTAAACTTGGAGTTGCAGTTATTACCATTCTTGTCCTGTTTGGAGTTTATAAATTCCTTAAACGACTAGTCAATAAAAAATTTGCAACAAAACTTCAGGCGCATACAAAGCTTCTGCTTAACAAGGCCATAACTTATGTGTTTTATATTCTTGTAGGCATGTATATTTTAAGCTGCTTTGGAGTAAACCTTAGTGCGGTGTGGGGTGCTGCAGGTGTTGCCGGTCTTGCCATAGGTTTTGCGGCCCAGACAAGTGTAAGCAACATTATAAGCGGACTTTTTGTCTTAAGCGAAAAGGCTCTTCGTGTAGGAGACTACATAGAAGTTGACGGAGTAAGCGGCGTTGTTGATTCAATTGATTTGCTTAGCGTAATGGTTCACACCCTTGACAACCAGATGATTCGCATTCCCAACAGTACAATCATCAACGACACTTTTAAAAACTACAACCACTTTAACACAAGGCGCATTATGTTTGACATTCCCATAAGCTATGATTCCGACATGGAAAAAGCTCTGGAGGCCATAAGGCGTGTTCCCGGTGACTGCAAGACTGTTTTGGAAACTCCAGCACCCGTTGTCTATTATGACAGTTTTGGAAATGCAATTAACATGAAGCTTGGCGTATGGATAAAAAATAGTGACTTTCTTGCCTGCAAAACTGAAGTTCTTATTGCAATTAAAAAGGAACTCTGCAAGGACGGCATAGAAATTCCCTTTACTCGCTACGATATTAGGCTTGTTGACGGAAACAGGGAATAAATTTTCTTATTTTGATGCACAAGTGTAAAATCCGCTTATATATTTAAAGTATGAAGCAGATGATTATTTTTTTTACGGCCCTTACACTTTTGTTAACTTCTTGTGCCTTCTGTACCGAGGAAGAACTGAGCGTAAGTTTGCCCTCTGTGGAAGGCGCAAAGGAAGCACTTGTCCTATGGACGGACGGTGCAAACTGTGAACACGAGAAACACATTGATCTTTGTGCAGGTGGCGGACAGGTTCTTTCTGTTACCGTAAGCAAAAATGCGTGCACTCCTGTTCTGGTTTACTACTATGCCTCTCTTGCAGAAAAACTTTCTTCTCCCTACGGCTTGATTTATCCCCATACGACAGAACTAAGTCAGAGGGACGGTTTTGCCGCAGAGATTCTTCGTTCTTTGTATGCAGGTTCCCGTGCCTCTGAGCCTGTAGCAGTGCAGGACTATCTTGCCAGATTTAATTGGATGCGATTTATGGAACTATGCAGAACTTATGAAGACCCGTGGATTCTTAACAGGGAAATGATTCTTGAAGGAATTGCCTCAGGTACATTTAAAAAGAGCAGCATGCAGCCCTTAGAAAAACAGATAGAATAAAAATGTGATAAGGTATATTATGTAGGCATGAAGCGGTTTTTATGCCTTCTTATACTTGCACTTTTTCTCTGCTCCTGTTCGTCAAAAAAAAGCAGGCAGGCTGTACCCATTCAGACTATTTCGGAGGGAGAAAAAAATCATTCCTGGTATTACTTTACCAGTACGGGATTTTTAGGGGTAGATAAACCGCAGAATGTTCCTTCAGTTTACGAAAGACCTTGGACTGAATCCGTGCGCATTTCTTCCGCAAGAACGATGCCTGGTACAAAAAACGCCTATGCCGTGGTAAACAGATTGGGCATGCTTGAGTTTACCGCTAGCGAAATAAAACTGTATTCGGAAAATTCCCTCTTTGCAGAAAATACGGCTGATTCAATTGTGTTTTCTGACGGAACGCCTGTATTTTATTTGTACAAGAGCACTTTTTTTAATCAGGACATGCTTTCCAGTTCTGTGGCTTCTGGCGGTTCGGAAACTTTGGTGCAGTACCCAGATTTGGCCCGTCCCTTTCTGATAGAATTTAACACTCAGTCAAAGTCAATGTATCCCCTTGTTTCCTATGCAAACATAAACCTTACTAACAAAGACCAAATAACGGGAATCTTTTGGAACGGAAAAACATGGGCCTGTTCTGCAAAGAGAATGGAAGGTTCTGGCGTAGAGTTTACATATTTCAAATGGGAACCACTTGTACCCCTTACTGAACTTTCGCCAGCACTTAGTAAAGAAGTCTTTGTGTTTACAGAATCCAATGCGGCGGAATACAGGGCTATAAATACTCCTGCACTGTTTAAGGACGCTCCTCAGGAAATTCAAAAACTTCTCCAGAGTCTTCCTTTATCATATTCCTTTTACATAACTGTTTCTGACGGAAGCGGTACAAGTCCCAAAAGTTATTTTCATGAAGGAAACGGAGAGGAAACATCCAATGCCTTTGCCGCAACAAAAGATAACTGCGGATTTACAGTTGCGCTTTTTCCTGATGGAACAACATACATTGCCTACCAGAAGGACGAAAAAGATGCAGTGGGTGCGTTTAGGCTGCCACTTCTTCCTGCAGGATTTCAATACGGAGAATTTGCAGTAGCAGGAAACACCATGTACATTGCATGGGAAGAAAGCACTTTCTATAAGACGGGGCGCTCAGGTTTTCTTACAGTAGATCTGAAAAAAATCCTCAACCTAGACGACATTGGGTAAGTTTAATGTCTTTTTCTTAATGTAAAGAAATTTAAGGGGATGAATGTCTAATGCATTTAAAGTCCATCCGCCTATAATTTCCAAATCAAGTGCATGTAGCGAAACAGGATGTGCAATGGGAATAATCATTCCCTCATCAAGTAAAAACTGTTCGGCTTTTGAAAGCAGTTTGTATCGTTCTTCCGCAGTGTCTGTCTTTTGTGCTTCAAGAAGCAGGCTGTCAAATTTTTCGTCAGAGTAACCAGCAACATTCAGAGAAGAACCTGTTTTAAAAAGTTCAAGGAAGGCAAGGGGGTCTGCAAAATCTCCAACCCAAGAGTAAGAAAACAGATCGGCGTTCCAACCCTCTATGGAATTGTAATAGCGGCTTACCGGCGTAACCTGAACAGAAAGCTCTACACCCAAAGGTTCCCATGCGTCATGAAGAAGCTTCGCCTGACTCTTCATTAGGGGAGTGTCGTTTATTGCAAACACCAAAGGAATAATTTCGTCCTGAGCTATGCCCAACCTTTCCCTTGCGTCTTCCATAAGAGACTTTGCATCTTCCAAATCGTAGTCGTCAATTCCGTTTACGGTGGGATATCCTGACAGCGGATAGATGAGAGTCTTTGCCGCAATGTAATGTTCCGCTCGCAAAGTGTCGTAGGGAATGGCTTCAAGCAGTGCGTTCCTCATGTCGGGATCGTTCCAAGGTTCGTTTTCTGTTTTAAAGAAAAGGAAAGAGGTTGCAAACTGTGCGCCCAAATGCAAGGTGTCAAGATTAAGAATGTTGAGCGAATAAAAGTCTGAGTCAGAAAGAAGCCAGTCTGCCTTTCCTGTGTTAAGCATGTATGTGTTTTCTTCTGGGTCATCACTCTGAATGAATACAATTTGGGGAATCATTACGCTGTCTGCATCGTAATAGTATTCATTTTTAGACATGACCAAAGTATTGTTTTTGTAGAAGTCAAGTTTGTATGCACCGGAATACACATTGTCTTTCCCTGTTACGGCAAATGAATGATGACATAAAATGCTTGCAAGATGTGCGGCCGGCTCTACAAGGTGAAGTACAAGCGTTGTGTCGTTACGAACTTCTATGCGAACGGCTTCTGCTTTTCCGTTTCCTTCCCTAAATTCCTTTGCTCCTGCAACACAGTCAAGCATGGAAGCATAAGGTGCATAAGGAGTGGAAAGAAGCTTCATCCAAGACTCCTTTACATCATTGGCTGTTATGGGGCTCCCATCAGAAAATTTTGCATCGCTCCTAAGGGTGAATGTCCACCTTTTTTTGTCTCGGGAAATCTTATAGCCAGTACACAGGGCTGCAGTTGGAACATATGTAAGTGGGTCGTAGGAAAAAAGGCCTTCGTACAGTCCGTTTAAAACCTGTGCGTCGTAGGTGTAGCTTGCCGTATGAGGATTTAAGTCGTATTCGTGAACTGAATCAACAAGAGTTATGGGACGCTGTTCTGCCACTTGTGCAAAGACTGAGGCAAAAAATACAAATGTTAGGACAAAAAGGATGGCGCTTTTCTTCATGCTATTCTTCCGATATACCAAGTTTTTTCATCTGGGCTTTTTCTTCTACATAAGAGGAGTAGTCGGCCCTCTGCTGGTTTGCCTTTTGCAGAATGTTCTTTACCATAGAAAGTTCCATCTTGATTCCCTTAATTTTACTTCGGATTGCCTTGTCAACATTGTTCTTAAAGTATTCGTCCAATGCGGTAAGCAGTGCCATTACCTTGTTGTTTTCGGTGAGCTGCTTGCTTACAAAATCAAAGACAACTTCATCAGACTGGGAATTTATTTTTGCATAGCCGGGAGAATTTTTTGTTGCCATTGCGGCGTAATATGCTGTGCGTTTTCCAAGCTCTGAAATGAACTTGTTAAAGTGGATTACTTCCTTTCGCTTTGCATTTGTAGTCGAATCAACGAGGGTAACTTCATAATCAACGGGAACATCTTCCATGTTGAACATTTTGCGGAAGAGTCTTACCAACTTGTCAAAGAAGGAATTTTTTCCGCTTTCCATTACTTCGTGATTTTCTTTTTCCTTTGCAATAATGGGTTCGTACTGTTCGCACAAGGTTCCCAAAGTTCTTACGGCATCCATAATCATTGAGTGGGTGTCGACTTCCTGCTTCTTCTTTTTCTTTACATCTGCAACTACGCGCATGGAAGAAAGAAGTTTTGCACGCAGAGCCGCCTTGTCTGATCCAATTTCTTCTTGAATAAGTTCGTTAATCAGTTCCGCAGAGTAAGGAATCTTTTGCATTTGTGAAGGGAAGAGCCTTCGTATTTCTGCCTGCATCTGGTTTGGTGACTGTAATGCTGCCGAATTAAAATTTGAACAGAGCAGAACTTTCTTTCTTACATCAGCCTTGTATGATTCTTTCCTAAAAGAGATGACTGTCTTTAGTCCTTCTTCTATGTCTCCGCTTGTCTGAGCCGCAATGCCTATGTTTTCGTTTATGAGGCTTACCGTAAGTTGGGGTGCGCCAGTTTTTGCCATGTTTGTAAGGGCTGCAAGATTACGCGTGTTTGCCTTGGGACATGTGGGCGTAAAAGAATTCCACAGAATGGTGCGGTTTAGAGTAAGCAGTTTTGAAAGAGTGTCTATTTTCATGTCGGAAGAAAATTTTACATAAGTGCACACAAAGTCAACCATGGCCTCGTAGTCGTTAAGTCGGGAGCCAAGGACAGACGCTCGGTCGCTCTCTGGAAAGTCTGTTCCTTCTGGTGCAACAATGGAACTTATCTTTTTGTCGTTTTTGTAAGGGTCAGGAACAATGAGAGATTTTTTTTCGAGTACCTGAAAAAGATTTGTTATGCAGGTAAGATGCATGTGATAGTTTTCGTCAAGTTTTGGGAGGACAGTGGAGTTTATCCACTTTTCCCTTTCTTCTAGCGCTGCAAATAACTGTTGATTAAAATCTGCTTCCTGCTCCATTCTTACATTATGCCCCTATACATAAAAAGATTCTACCTTTTACAGTATCGGCACAAACGCAATAGTTCTACACATGTTTTTAGTATTTCGCTGTACAAAAAAAATCAAAGGCGGTAGAATGCTCCTGTTTGGAATTGCATGATGAATGGGATTGTCAATTTTATAAAGAAGGAAATTGTTTTTTGCATTGCGTTTCTGTGCGCCCTTGTTTCTTGCTTTTTTGTTCCGCCGTCAAAGCAGTATGTTTCCTACATTGACTGGAACACTCTTTTTATTCTGTTTTCGCTGATGGCCGTAGTGCAGGGGCTTTCAAGTTCGGGGCTTTTTCATGCCTTAGGTAACGGCCTGTGCCACCGACTGCATTCTTTGCGCGCCCTTTGTGCGGCTCTTGTTACCCTGTGCTTTTTTACCAGCATGCTCATTACAAATGATGTTGCTCTTATTACATTTGTACCCTTTGCATTAATCCTGCTTGGAGAAAATGCATCGCCCCTTGTGGTAACGCTTGTGGTAATTATGCAGACAATTGCGGCAAACACAGGCAGTATGCTTACTCCCCTCGGTAATCCGCAGAATTTATTTTTGTTCCAACAGACTGGCATGAGCATAAAGGAATTTTTTCTTACGCTAATTCCATACACAGCGCTAAGTGGAATACTTCTTGCCCTCATGCTTTTTTTTATTCCGGGAAAAGGCATGGTAAGCCCTAAAGAGTCTTCGCAAGAAAGTCATCAGATAAAAAATGACATACCCTATCTGCTGCTTTTTCTTCTTTGCCTGCTTTCTGTTCTGCATCTGGTGCCAAAGTGGATTACAGCGGCCCTAGTGCTTGTCGTCCTCCTTGTAATAAAGCCTTCCGTTCTGCTTAAGGTGGACTACATGCTACTGCTTACCTTTGCGGCCTTTTTTATTTTTACGGGAAACATTTCACACATACCGTCAGTGTCGCAAAAACTTGGTGAAATTGTGGGCGGTTCTGAATTTTTTTCTGCTATAGTTTCCAGTCAGATAATAAGCAATGTTCCGGCCACGCTATTGCTTTATCCGTTCAGTACAGACTCTAGAGAACTCTTGCTTGGTGTAAATGCAGGCGGTTTGGGAACCCTAATTGCTTCTCTTGCAAGTCTTATTTCCTTTAAGCTGTATTCGGCTTCTCCTAAGCAAAAAAGAAAAAGTTCCGCAGTTTACCTTTTGCTTTTTACGCTGGCAAATGTGGTGTTTTTGGCCCTTCTTATCCTGCTCCATGCCGCTTTAATCTGCAAATTCTCACAGTAAAAGAGTTCAAATTTTTATGGTTTTTTTATGGCAAAAACTGCTCCATAATGTATGAGAGAATAAAAGGAGTGTAAATTGCCAAAGATTGAAAACAAACTTAGCGGCAAAGAACTGGTGACAAACATCATTTACTATGTACTTCGTATAGTAATTGTACTTTATGTTGTCCTTCTGTTTTTGCCTGGTGTAAATCCTGCGCGTATCACTGAAAAAATAAACCGCAACCTTTCTCTGTTCACGGCGGGATTTTTCTACAAAAGTCTTACCGACGGTCTTGGTCGCATGATGACTAAAGGATGGATTCCAAAAAGCACAATGGTTACTCTTAACCTTACCAGCATGCTTGCCTGTCTTGGTGCGCTTGCCGCAGGTGTTGGCGGATGCTTTTCTATAGGCAACAACAAATGCCGAAGAATAGGAAACATCTGTACGCTTGCAGGAGGTGTTGTAGGACTCCTTGGCGTTCTGGGAATTAGGCTTGCAAGGAATCAGCTCTATGCCCTTGTTGAGGCAAACCCCAGCTTTGCAAAAAATACGGCTCCCATGAGTCCCAAAGGAATAACGCTTTATTTGGTAATGTCCGTTGTAATAATTACTCTTTCTGTAGCCACATTTATTCTTGCGCAGAAGCCTGAAAAGGGAGAGGTTCTTCACATGGAACCAAAGTACAAACTCTTCCTTATGTTCATGCCCTTTGCCCTGCTCATACTGGTGTTCAGCTATCTTCCTTTGTGGGGATGGCGCTATGCCTTCTTTGACTACAAGGCTGGAGACACCCTTACCATGGATAAGTGGAGAGGGCTCTTCTGGTTTACATATCTCTTCCAGAATCCTGCCACAAGTAAGCACATTCTGCAGGTTATGATAAACACACTTGCCATGTCAGGATTGGGAATTGCATTTAGCTTCTTGCCAATGATTTTTGCAATCTTCCTGAGCGAAATTAAAAACTCAAAGATGCGCGGACTCATTCAGACATTTACAACAATTCCTAACTTTATTTCATGGGTTTTGGTGTATGCAATTGCACTGTGTATATTCAGCACAGACGGATTCATTTCAAGTTTCATGGTGCAGAACGGATTCTGGGAATCTGGAAAGAACATGCTCATGTCAAGCAAGCACACCTGGCTAAAGATGTGGGCCTGGGGAACATGGAAAGGCTTGGGATGGAGTGCAATCATCTACATTTCAGCAATCAGCGGAATTGACCAGCAGCTTTATGAGGCGGCAACTGTTGACGGCGCAGGACGCTTCCAGAAGATGTGGCACATTACCCTTCCAGAACTTATTCCTACATACTGCGTTCTTCTTACGCTTTCAATCGCAGGCATTTTGAGCAACGGTCTTGATCAGTACCTCGTGTTTGAAAACGCACAGAATACTCAGGCAATAGAAGTTCTTGATCTGTATGTTTACAAAATCGGTATTAACGGCGGACTGATTCCTCTGTCTACTGTTGTAGGCATGTTCAAGTCAATCATAAGCGTTGTGCTGCTCTTCTTGGCAAACAACATTTCAAAGCTTGTACGCGGACAGTCTGTAGTCTGATTGAAAGGAGAATTGACATGCAATCTAAAGAAATACAAAGTTCCTGGCGAACTCAGAGAATTAAGACGGCAGCAGCTGATGCAATTTTTAACTTCTTCAACTATCTGTTCTTCATCTGCTTTACGCTCTTGTGCATCTTTCCGTTTTACTACCTCTTCATAAAC
This sequence comes from uncultured Treponema sp., assembly GCA_937894335.1. Taxonomy (GTDB): domain Bacteria; phylum Spirochaetota; class Spirochaetia; order Treponematales; family Treponemataceae; genus Treponema_D. The sequence goes on from CALCRU010000046.1 coordinate 48,144, forward strand.
ACAATTTCTAATAACGAACTTGTGCAAAGGGGACTTATAAATTTCTATCCACGAGGAATTCATTTTCAGAATTACCTTGCTCTTCGTTCCGTTGCAGATTTGGGAACGGCCTTCATTGTAACGGTAAGCCGAACCATAATAGGAACTGCAATCATGGTTGCGGCTAGCGGTTTCGTAGGCTACATAATGACCAAGCAGGAAATGTGGGCAAGAAAATTCTGGTACCGCTTTATGGTAATAACAATGTACTTTAATGCGGGAATCATTCCTATGTTCATGACCATGCAAATGCTGGGTCTTAACAACAACTATCTGGTCTACATTATTCCAGGAATTGTTTCGCCCTACAACATCATTCTGGTAAAGACATACATAGAATCAATTCCGGCGGAACTGGAAGAGTCTGCTCAGGTTGACGGTGCGTCTTACTGGACGATTTTTAGCAAAATTATCTGGCCACTTTCAAAACCCATTCTTGCAACTATTGCAATTTTTGGTGCTGTAGGACACTGGAACAGCCTTCAGGACTCGCTTATTTACATGCAGGCTCAGCCAAAGTTTTTTACACTGCAGCATGTTCTGTGGAACTACCTTAACCGCACTACAAACCTTGGTTCTCTTATGTCCAGTGGCGGTCAGATTACCGAAGCAATGCGTGCATCACTGTTTAATCAGAAGGTAATCAAGTACACCATTTCCATGGTTACTGCAATTCCCATTCTGATTGTCTATCCATTCCTTCAAAAGTATTTCCAGAAGGGAATCATGCTTGGAGCGGTAAAGGGCTAATTTTTATATATTTTTGGTCAAATAGTTACGGTTTTGCATGGTAAAAACAAAGGTTATAATTAGATAATTCAACAGGAGGAATTATGAAGAAAATTACAAAAGTTGCAGGCTGCGCAGTTCTCGCTCTCGCAGCAGCAGGTCTTATGTCATGCGGTGGCAACAAAAAGAATGCTTCAGCAGGCAATTATGTTGTAGACGCAAGCATTGTTCCAAAAGAGACGGTTACACTTCAGGTTTATGATCAGTTGGCAAACTTCTCTGGTGAACAGGTTGGTTGGTTCGGAAAAGTTTTGTTGGACAACTTCAATGTTAAAATCAACATTATCCCTGAATCAGGAAACACCTACACGACACGCATGGAAAGCAAAAACCTTGGCGACATTGTTATTTGGGGCGACGACTCTGACGACTATGTAGCGGCTGCAGAAGGCGGACTCCTCTTTGACTGGGAAGACGAGGATTTGCTGGATACATACGGACCTTACATCAAGGCACACATGCATCAGGCTCTTGAAAAGAACCGCGGAATTACCAAAACAGGAAAAGTCTACGGATTCGGACACGGAGTTTCAACTTCTCAGACTGACCGCCAGGGCTTCTTCTATACATGGGACCTTCGCTATGATTTGTACGAAAAAATCGGCAAGCCAGAAATTAAAAACTATGACGATTTGTTCAACGCTCTTAAGGCAATGAAGGAAATCTGCCCAACAGACGATAAAGGAAATCCGACTTACGGTGTTTCTCTCTTCCCTGACTGGGACGGCAACATGGTTATGTTCGTAAAATCTCTTGGAACCGCTTATGTTGGTTGGGATGAATTTAACTTTGGTTACTACGAACCCGCAACAGGTAAGTATCATCCATGTCTTGAAGAAAACGGACCTTACCTTGAGGCTCTTAAATTCCTTAACCGCCTGTACCGCGCAGGACTCCTTGATCCCGACAGCCAGACTCAGAACTATGATGCAATGAGCGAAGACTATCAGAACGGAACTGCATTCTTCAACATCTTTAACTGGATGGGAAGCGGTGCATACAACACTGAAACACACATTTCTGCTGGAAAGGCAATGTACCCTGTAAAACCTACAGAAGCTGCACCTGGAGTTTATGGACAGTCTGTATTTGGCGGAAACCGCATTTGGTCTATTGGTGCTTCAACAGAGTATCCTGAACTCTGCATGGCAATCATCAACTGGCTTTCTACTCCAGAAGGATTCATGACATCCCTCTACGGACCTAAGGGAGTAACTTGGGATTACGATGCAAACGGAAAGACTTACTTTACTGAACTTGGTAAGAAGACAAACACAGATGTTAACACACCCATGCCTGCTCCTTACACAGGAACATTCAAGGACGGTTCTTTCCAGATGAACAACATTACTTGGGCAGAAGATGCAACCAACCCCGACTCAAACGGCGAAACATACAACGATGTTAACTGGGCAAGCGAGGCAACTCCCGCAAAGTCAGCAATTGAGCAGAGCTGGCGCGACTGGTCACAGAGCACTTCTGTAGAAGACTATCTTGGAAAGGGCAAGTATACACTCATCCCTGGTTCAACATATTCAGCAAGTGGCATGAGCGATGAACTTTCTGCACAGTGGAATCAGGTTGCAAACACAATCAAGACCGGAACATGGCGCGCAATGTATGCAAAAGACGATGCAGAATTCAACCGCCTAGTTGCCGCAATGACTGCAGAAGCAAAGAGCTTCGGTTACGACAACTGCAATGCCTATGCAGAGAAGGAAGCAGCCCGCCGCAAGGCAGCAGAAGAAGCCGCAGCAAAATAAGCTGACCGCCTCTGACTTTTTTTAGGCACGACCGCCTGCGGTAAGAAATTACTGTGGGCGGTTTTTGTTTTGCGCCCGTGTACAAAAAATAAAAAAAGGTATACCATAACTTCATGTCCATTTTTAGCACAGAAAGCAAATTATACAAGGCATTGGTTCTGCTTACAAACATTGCTACGGTAAATTTCTGCTGGCTTATATGCAGCATTCCGCTGGTAACTGTTGGCGCTTCTACTGTTGCCGCCTATACGGTGATTTTTAAAATTCTTGACGGAACGGAAGGCTATGTTTTTAAGGATTTTTTTAAGGCCTTTGCACAGAACTGGAAGCAGGGTACTGTCCTTTGGCTAATAACAGCCCTTGCCGTCTATGCACTTTATCTTGACATTCAGATTCTTTCCGCTACGGAAGACCCTTCCATTGCTTTGATTGTAGTAAGCATACTTTCTTTTGTAGCAATTTTCTTTGCCCTGCTTTATGCTTTTCCCCTTAGTGCAAAATATGAAAACAAATTCTACATGCACATAAAAAATTCCTTTCTGCTTTCGTTTCAGTATTTTGGACGAACCCTTCTTCTGCTGATTGTACTTGCTGTAGAAGTTGCCATCGGACTCTGGAACTGGGTAACACTTATTGTGGTGGTCATTGTGGGGCCGGCGATTTTCATGTTTACTGTTGCTGGTACTGCAAAAAAAATCTTTCAGGAAAACGCAAAGCACAACGCTGAACGGGGCATAGAAGAGTCCGACTCCTAGCGTACCGTGTAGGAAATGCTTGCTTCTTCTCCTGCACATCTTACAGTAAGTGTGTGTGTTCCTCGGGTAAGGGGAACATTCCAAGAAAACAGGTCTGTTGCGGTAGAAACAAATTTTCCGTCTGCAAAAAGTGTGGCTTCTGAAGAGTGACCACCTGTAACTTCAACGCGAAGAACTTGCGCACTCTGAGGAATACTTGCATCATAAATAAACTGGGCCTTGTTCCGCGGATACAGAAAATTCAGTTCGCTACCATCGGGCAGACTTTCTCCTGCAAAGTTTCCTGAAGAAGCCCAATGCTGATATTCCGAAGGATACCTTATAACAATTTTTCCGTCGCGCCTTTCATGCCAGGTGCATGTTTGAAGTCCCTGTATTTTACTCTGACTAATGTATTCCCTTGTTATGGAAGGACAGTTGTCTCCAGCCTTCATACCAGAAAGTGTACAGATGTTCTGTTCCACATAGGAGTCGGGCTTTGCAAATTCCTTAGCACCATAAGTCTTTGTAAGTTCATCAAGAATTGAACGGACTACGGTTGCCGGAATGCTACTGCCAGTTTGCCCCACAACAGTTGCGCCTTCAAAGTTTCCCATCCAGACTCCTGCTGTAATGGAAGAAGTTGCACCTAATGCAATTATATTCTGATACTGATTTGATGTTCCTGTCTTGAACATGCTGGGATAAGTGGTGTCAAAAACTTTTGCGTAACCAAATCCCAGTGAGCGTGCATTTTTGTCGCTTAGCATGTCGCATAAGACTCGTGCCGTATCATGGTCAAACACTTTGCGGCCTTCTTGTTTTTTAGAAGGGACAACTTTTAGTTCCGTGGGAACAAAACCATCTCTGGGAAAAACAGAAAATGCTGTTACCATTTCCTTAAGTGTTACTTCGCTACTTCCCAGTGCAATGGAAAGACCTGTTGAATCCCTTGTGCCGTCCAAAGAATAAAATCCCAGTTTGCTAAGGGTCTTCATGTATTCGTCAACGCTTACGCTGTAAAGAACATACACCGCTGGAATGTTCAGGCTAGAGGCAAGGGCAATCCGTATTCTTACTGGACCGTTGTACCTGTTGTTAAAGTTGAGTGGAACATAAACTTGTTCACCGCCAAAGTCAAGAGGAATGTCAGGTAGAACTGTTGAAGGCGAAAATCCTCGCTCAAGAGAAAGGGCATACAGAAAGGGCTTCATGGAACTGCCTGGCTGGTTTGCAACAAGAACTCCGTCAATTTCTCCGCCGTGAGTCTTATCATCAAAACTTGCGTTTCCGCACCAAATTAAAACTTCGCCTGTTGCATTGTCTATGACCAAAGCAGCACCGTTATGGATTCGCGCATCTTGGTATTCTGTAATTTTTTGCTGCAGGATATGCTCGGTCATTTCGTTCCATTGGGCGTTTATGGAAAGTGTAAGTTCGTTGGGAATGATTCTGTTTTCTTTTGCGTAAGAGTCAATTACATATTGGATGAAGTGAGGACAGCGTGTGGCATAGTCGTACTGCTTGTCTGGTGCGTTGTCGCTTGGTCTTCTGGGAATGCGTGAAAGAATTTCTATCTGTTCTTGAGTAAGTCTGTCGGGTGTTACGCAAAAAAAACTTCTGCTTGCACTGCCCACTCCTTCTATTTGTTTTCCGAAGGGAACGCAATTAAGGTAAAGTTCTAGAATCTGTTTTTTGGTAAGTTTGATTTCAAGATAGAAGGAATAAAAAACTTCTTTTATTTTTACTCCGGCATTTACCTTTCCATTTTTACGGGGATAGATGATTCGAGCAAGCTGCATGGTGATTGTTGAAGCACCGCTTACAATGCGACCTGCCTCTTTGTTTTGTGAAGCCGCCCTAAAGATTGCACTTGGATCAACGCCTAAGTGATGGTAGAAATTTTTATCTTCTTCCCTAATGAATGTGTCTATTAAGTTTTGGGGAAGGGAGTCTAAACTGTACCACTCTCGGCGAAGACCGTCTTCAAGTGCAAGCACGCTCAGCAGCTCTCCGTTTCTGTCGTAGAAGCGAGTGCTGTTTTGTCGTGTCATGAATCTGTTTAGCGTAGGGTTGGGCAGAAACTTAAGGAGCAGATATGCTACCAAAAGGACTGCCGCCGCTACAGCTAAAACAATAGTCCGTCGCTTAAATCGCCTTACGGATTTCATTCAATAGTCCATACCTTGCCGTTGGAGCGACCAAAGATTTCACTCTGGTACATGCATTCCGCTGTGCTAGAAGGTGTGTTGTATGTTCCCTTGCGTGTCGCACGGAAGAGGAATTCAACCTGCTGGTTTCCTGCTGGGAAGTAGTTCCAGAAGTACTGAACTTCGCTGTCGTAAATGGCCTGGTTTGAAAGTCCCCAGTTGTAGTTTCTGTACCAGCTTTCCCAGTCGTCTTCATCCTCGTCAGTTTCTGCAGGAGGCAAGCTTCCCGTGGTTACGAATGCAGCGTTAAGTACTTCGCATCCTGCAGGAATTGTGGCACGAACAGCAACAAATTCCCTTAGGCGTGTAGAAGAAACATAAACCTTCTGACGGTAAATGTTTCCTGCCACAAGTTTGTCGCCTGTAACAACTTCGCCAGTCTTTACATCAATTATTTCTGTAAAGATACAAATGCCTTCATCCCGTGCAGTCTGTTCTGCAGGAGGAATTGCATACTTCATTGAAACAGTGTAGAAGAGCTTTCCGTCACCCTTTGCATTGAATGTAAGAGGAAGTTCTGTTCCGCGCTTCTGTTCTTTTACAGGCGATTCATTAAAGTCAACGGTTTTTTCGACCGGGTCAGCCGCAACGCCTTTGAATGTGCCAGACACGAAATCCTTTTTGTTAAGAAGGGCTTCGGCCGTAAAGTTGGTGTTTTCAAGGCCTTCCTGCTTGATGTAGGAATTGATTGCAATAAGAACTCTTGCAGTCTGGGCTGTGCTTGTCCAGTAACCGTGAGACATCTTTTGAATTTCGAGCAGCTCGTAAACCAAATGCTGGTTGATGTCAGACTCTGGCTCAAGTTCAGAGAAGAACTGAAGCAGAAGGGCATAGTCTTCAGACTTACCGTTAAGGAATGACCAGTAAGAATTTATGCTGTCCGTAAGGTCTATTCCCCGTGTGGAATACTTTGTGTACCTTCGGATTTTCTTTCCTACTTCCTGAGCTTTTGACTTGTTTCCGCACTTAAGGTAGGCAAGTCCGCAGTATGCAAGAGCATTCAGGTTTTCAGAAGATTCTGCAATTTCTGCAAGTTTTGAATTAAAGTCATCCTTGCCATCAGAAAGACATTCCGCAATGTAAATTGCTTGGGCTGTGTTGTACCAGTATGCACCGTCTTTTCCGCTTCCTGTTGCCAGATTCTTTATGTATCTGTGCAGGGCGTCAACATCAATGCCTTTTGTGCTTATTCCGTTTTTCTGTGCAAGGGCTACAATTTCTCCAATGCGCATGGAAACATAATTGTTGCTTTCACGACCACTGGGCCAGTAGGGGAATCCCCCGTCGGATTTCTGAACCTTTTTCCATGAAGCAATTTCTTTTTCTGCAACCCGTTTGGGATTCTTTACTTCGGAATTAAGACCGAACACCTTGATGTATTCTCCAAATGCAACAAGAGGAAGCACTGCCGCAGATCTTTGCTCCATGCATCCGTAGGGATAGTGGAATACATAGGTTACGGCTTCGGTAAGAGTGCCAAGACGAGTTGGGTCAAGCTGAACATAAAGGCTTCCTAGTCCGTCTTCTGTATTTGCAGGAATAACAATCTGTTCGGAGGTAGAAGAGCCTTCCTTTGTTACGCCAAGTTCGCCTACGGTGGTTACCGTTTCGAAAATGTAGGGCTTTTCTATTTCCAGAGGAAGCAAAATGCGTTCGTTTACAAGGCTACTCTTTACAACATATTCAACAGTAATCCATCCTTGGGAAACTGCTTCTACACTAAACATGAGTGACTGGGTGCTTGACGAGGGAACAGAAATTGTCTTTGTGTTCTGACCGTTTACAAGGGCGTGTCCAGGAAGTTTCTGAACATCATCTTCGTCCTGTGCAAGGCCAGTTTTTTCTATGCCGTCGTATACATTTACGGTTACGCTTACATTCTGTGCAGAGGCGTCAAGGTTTGAAATTGTTACGCCAACTTCGCCCTTGTCGTTTACACGGAGTTTTCTCGGAAGAACCTGACGGACAGAAATTGGTTCAGCAACATCCATCTGTGTTTCGGTAATGCCGAATGTGTCGTTGTTTACGCCAACAGCAGTTACCCGGTAAGCGGTAAGGGTGTCTGGCAGTGTGAACGAGTAGGTTGCTTTTCCGTTAGAATCAGTTACGATGCTTGGAACAAACACAGCAGTTGGTTCAAAGTTTTTGCGTTCGTTAAGTTTTGCATCACCTTCATCAGCGTCGCCGCCTACAAGATTTTTAATTTCGTAGGTAACTGGATCCATGAGCAGTGAACGAGAATCTCCTCCGCGCACACAGTCTGGGAAGAGGTAGCGCGAATAGAAATGCTCTATTGGATTTGCAACATGGTAGTTAATCAAATCGATAACGCCACGGTCAACAGCCATAAGAGTAATTTCTGCATTGGAAACAGGCTTTCCGTTTTTAGAAGCATAAATGGTTATGGTTGCCTTTTCGCCCGGACGGTAAGAAGGCTTGTCTTGTTCAACCTTTATGTCAAAGCTCTTGAATGCAGGATCAACACAGAGGGCTGCAAGTCCAAAGTAACCTTTTGGTTTTGCAACATCAGGAGTGTCGTAGTCGTTGTGGGGATTTTCTGTTCTTACTGAGTAAGAAGAAAGTGTTACATACATTACGGGAACATAGCTTTCTTCTATCTTTACATCAAGAACGGTTGTGGGAACATCAATGTCGATAACGCGTTCAGAAACAATTCCTTCACGCTCAATGGTCATAAGGTACTTGCCCTTTTCAAGAGGACTCTGCATAAGGATGTGGGCAGTGTCGCCTACGGCATAAAGTTCTCTGTCAGGAGTCATTGTAATTTCTTCAGCATTGTCGCGGTTAAACCAGTACCAGTCGCTGCTTGTAACATAGAAGCTTCGTTCGGTAATGATTTCGTTTTCCCTTGCATCCTGTGTTGAAACGCGCAGAATGTACTGGCCGCCCTTTGGAGGAACAACTGTAAATGATGAAGGTGTTGCGGTTCCGGAAAGATCCAGTGTCTTTTCGTCTTCCGTAATCATTTCCCTTTCGTACCTTGTGTTAATCTGTCCGTTCCAGCTTACCTGCTGAATCTGCTTCCATTCGTAACGCAAAAGTTCAACCTTGAGTTTTTTCTTTGCACCAGTAGGCAGGTCTTTTGCAAGAGGAGCGGTTTCATCAGGAGTAAGGCAGACATAGTCAAATGTAATGGTGTCGCCTTTTTTTGCAAAGCCGTTTACATTTTTTGGACTGCTTAATCCTATGTAGAATTTTGACGGATGTACTGTCGCCTTTGTTGAAGTGCTTATGGCCTGATTTCCGCTGTCGGTAACGGTTGCTTCAAAGCGGTAGGAGTAGGCCATGCCCTTAAGTTTTTCGCCTCCAGTCTGCTGCTGTTCGGTTGCAGAACCTTCGCCGTTCAGATATCCGTCGGCATAGTTGATGGAAGTTCTTCCGTCGTAACCCTGCTTTGGTCCGAAGGTATAGTTTGAATAAGTGTTGCCCTTTGCATAGAATCCCACAGGTTCCCTTGTCCAGTAACCTGAGTAGTGGGCGTTACCCATGCTTCCGCCGCCAAGATACTGTGCCTTGACTTCTGCATTTAAAGTGTCGCCTGAATAATATGTAATGTCGGCAAATGAAGCGTTTGCCTCAAACCTAAGCCTTTCAAAGAACTGAACCTGTATGTTGCATGTTTCTCTGTCGTAACGGTCAGCTCCTGCGCGGTAGTATTCAATGGAATATGTACCTGGTTCCAAATCTTCGGGCAGTTTGAATGTGCCCCAGAATCCTCCGTTTACACTTGTTGTGCCGGTAAGGGTTGCGTATGTTTCGCCATACCAGGAACCGTTAGTAAGTTTGACTGTATAGGAACTGTTTGCGTAAGATGAATAGTTTCCCGTCTTAAGGGTTTTGTCTATTCCTCGGAATGTTACAGTCTCTCCAGGTTTGTACAGGCCTCTGTCTGTAAAGATAAAGGTTACCTGCTTTTGTTCTTCTGCATTTCCTGGCGAATCAGTGCTTATTACTGCCGTGCGCCACATGTCGTAAATGTCAGGCTGGAAAAGTGCACGGTCATCTTTTGTTTTTGCTTCCACATACAAATAACCGTTGGTGCGGTCTGACAGCATGTTCTTTGGAACAGAAATAACGGCAAATCCGTTTGCGTCAGTTTTTGCCTTGCAGGCTGGAGTACCTTCTGTTGCTTCAAAGACTCCCCGATAGGTTGAGCTGTTAATCATATAGGCATTTACTTCTGCATTTGCAACAGGCTTTCCGCTTGAAAGGCTTGTAACAAGAACAAGAATCTTATTGTAGCCGTAGCGAACTGTCATGCCCAAGTCCGTTACCTGAATGTACTGGGTGTTTTCTGAGGTTGAGCTTCTTGTTTCAACTTCTTCGGTGTACCAGTTTGTGTAACGGTATTCGTATTTCATATTTGCATTGAATGCTACAGTACCGCGGTAACCAGAAGAAGTTTTTTGCAGTGCTGGAGTTAAATCAACGGCTTCTATAATGCGCTTGTTCTGGGGAATGTTTTCTGGATTAAGTTCCACCTTAATGGCTTCGCCTTCATAGGAAAGGGTGCCGTTTGCCAGTGCTATGGGAACAAGACTGTAGGCTGAGCCGCTCTTTATATTCTGATGCTCAAAGACAAGTTTTGGGGCAAACTGAGATTCAAGCATTTTAAATCCGTAGTCTTTATATGACGCATAACTTCTTGCCTGGGGAACTGTAACGCTATGTTCGTCCCCTGTGCCAAGTTTTCTTCCGTAAATATCGTGGGCTTCTCCAGAAAGTTTTATCTTGTACTCCGAACCAAATGTAACTGGCAGACTGTGCACGATGATGTTTGTACCGTTTACATAAATGTTGTCCGCTGTAACAGGCATTGCGGGAGTTGTAGAAATCCACTTTGCAACTTCTGCCTCGCTGCCCTGCTTAATCTGATGGCTCATTATAAAGGCGACAGGGTTTGCGTACTTGCTGTCAAGATAAAGATATTCAGTGCGGAATCGTTCTACAGAAAATGGCCTTAGCGTCATGAAGGACCGAGTTTGTTCTTCACTTGTAGGGTAGCAATCCTTGTCTGCAGAAGAACCCTTGGGAAGAGTAATGTATAAAGTTGTATATTCCGGCGGAGTTTCCTTTAGCTTAAGTCGCACACAGTTTTCGCTTTCCTGGGTTGCGGTGAATGTGAATGCCTCTAGAGTACCAGATTTCTCTACCGTAAGTTCCTTTGCAACAAAAGAAGCGTTAACTGGCGAGTTAAAGAATACGGCAATGTCACGGGCAAGTTCAACGGGAACATCTTCGCTGTCTACATAGTTTCCTTTCTTTACTTCTTCGTAACCTGGAACTACGGATGTTATTGTAAGTTCTTCGGAGTGGAATTTGTATTCTGTCTGACCAGATATTTTTGTTCCATCGGTGGAAGTAAGTTTTGGATTTATCTTTATGGTATATTCTTTTTGGGGAATTACGCTTTCTGAGGACTCAAAACTTAAAAGGCTTGTTCCGTACCATCTGAACACACCTGCAATGGGCGGCTCAATGGTAAATACATCAGACTTGTCTGAGGGTTCGCCCAGTTTTTGAAGAGCCACAACAGGTTTTGAAAACTGAACCTGAATTGAGGGGAACTTAACTGATGCAGGAAGTTCATCCTCAGGTGTAAACGAAATTACGGTAAACTCCGTGTTTTCATCGCTGTAGGAAGATGCTGACTGTGCCGCTGTTCCGGCAGACTTTTTCTTGCATCCAACAAACAAAATGCCCATACATGCAATAAGTGCAATTAAAAATAGGGCGGCCTTAGAAAATAATTTACGCATGCTTTAAGCATAGCACTTTACCTTGTTTTTTGCTATAGTTTTCGCTATGGAAACAAAACTTCTAATCTTTGGAATTCTCTTTATAGTTGTGGGAATTCTCTTTATAACAGTGTCTGTCATACTCAGAGTAAGAGAAGGAAATCCGCATAAAAAAGTGATGGGTGTTTTTCCGTCAGCATTTTTAATTATGGGATGCATAACCGTTACCCTGGGCGGTCTTACAATTGTGTTCCGAAACGAACTGACTAAAAAAGTTGCGGCGGTTGGAGCCATAGTGTATCTTATCATGCTAATCATAATGCAGGTGATACTTGTTACGCAGGCAAAGACGGATTCTTCAAAATGAACGCTCCCATTCATCATGTAAAGGCAAGCACCCAGTACAAGCGGGAGCACAAGGCTGACTACGGTAAGGAAAAAATAGAAGTGCTCTATCAGGATGATGATGTTGCTGTAATCTGCAAACCTACAGGACTTCTTTCTGTTCCTTATCCTGGAAGCAAGTCACGGACGGCACTAGAACTTGTGGAAAAGCTTACCAGAAAAAAGGCATACACTGTGCATCGTCTTGACCGGGACACAAGCGGAGTTATGGTTTTTGCACTAACTGAATCCGCACAAAAAAAACTGATGGCTACATGGCATAAGGCAGTAACTGAACGACGCTATCATGCTGTTGCGGAAAATCCCCGTGACAAAAAAAAGCAGCTTCCCGACGAAGGAATTATTGATGACCCTCTTGCACAGAATGCTTACCATGTGGGTTATGTTCCCCATGACGAAAACGACAGGGCAAAAACTGTTGCCGCAAAAACTCATTACAAAATTCTTGTGCGCGGGAAAACTCATTCCCTGTTTGAACTGGAACTTGATACCGGTAAGAAAAATCAAATAAGGGCGCATCTTGCTTCAAAGGGATATCCTCTTGGTGGAGACGAAAACTACAGGGCACATACCGATCCCTTTCACAGGCTAATGCTTCATGCAAGAACGCTTGCCTTTAAGCATCCTGCTACGGGAAAAATCCTGCGCTTTGAAGTTCCTGAACCTAAGGAGTGGGAAGCCTATGTAAGGCAGGGTGACGAAAATCCTTTAACACCTATCTGGTTTAATAAAGTTTCCCATGCAGACGGACGCGGACAGAAGGCACCTTTGCCAAAAGAAAAAATTCGGCTTTCTGCAAAACAGAAGAGTCACATGGATTTTATTTCTCAGGGTAAGTTTCGCTCAGGGCGCTGACGGCATCAATCAACTTGAAAGGCGTAAGAGAATAGTCAGGCTGTACAAGACGGGAGGCAAGAGCGTGGGCAAGGGACGCATTTTTTGCAGCGGTAAGGGCTTCCTGCTTTTGTGCAAGGAGAGCCGCTGTAAGTCCGGTAAGGACATCTCCGCTTCCTGCTTTGCCTAGTGAAGGCGAACCTTTGTCGTTTACAAAAATAAGGATGTCACCTTTTTCTTTTTTGCATGCAACAAGAACATTTGCACCCTTAAGCACAAGTACCACATTTGGAAACTCGCTACAGAATTTTCTTACTAGGTCAAAGCGCTGTTGGGCAACTTCATTTACAGAGTAGTCTCCCAGTCCGCAGACAGAAAGCAGTGCTGAAAATTCTTTGGGATGGGGAGTGATGACGGTTCCTCCTGCTGACGAAATCCGACTGTGCAGAAAACGGGAAGTAAGTTTTGTGTAGCATATGTCCGCATCAAGTACGCAAGAAAGTTCAGGCCTTGCTTCAAGAAACGCATAAATTTTTTTTATTCTGTCTTCATCATGCCCCAGTCCCATGCCCAGTGCAATCGTGCTCGTGTTTTGTGGAAATTCACCAGACTGCATTATTTCGTAAGGAACTGAATTTATATTTCCCTGTTCAGAAGGAGAAACAATCGTAACAAGTCCTGCTCCAAACTGCAAAGCGGCACTGGCGGCAATTACTGCTGCCCCAGGCTTTTCTCCTGCAAGACATGCCACATGGCCAAAACTTCCCTTGTTTACATTCTGCATTTTTCTGTGGGGAAGTGACAGGTCTTTTTCTTCCAGCAAAAGGGCATCTGGTTTTTGGGAACAGGTTTCAAAAAGAGTGCGGCTTACACCCAGGTCTTTTACGGTAAGCCTTCCAGCAAAATCTTTTGCCGCATCAGAAAAAAGACATGTCTTAAGGGAACCCATGCAGACCGTTGTATCTGAGCGGAATGTTTCTCCGTTTATGCTTCCGTCAAGGGCAAGTCCTGAAGGAACATCGCAAGCAATTTTGTAGGCCCTGCATTTATTCAGCATGCGGACAAGGGCTGCACACTCCTCATCAAGAGAACCGTGGAATCCCGTTCCAAAGATGCAGTCTACAAAAATGCATTCTTCGTTTTTGGGTAAGGCGCTCTCTTTAAACTCCTTAAGGCTTAGGGCTGGGACTTTGCATTTTTTTGCCCGCTCACACTGGAGTCTGCAAAGTTCGCTTTTGGGAGTGGCCACAGTTATGGTTCTTACCTCTCGCAGACAAGAAAGTCTTCGTGCCAGAGCGTAACCGTCAGCACCGTTGTTGCCTCCTCCGCAGAAAATAAAAACATGGTGACAGTCTTTTTGCAGGACGGCTTCTTCCAAACCAACGGCAGCGTTTTCCATCATGCACTCTTCTGAAAGCGAGTAGTTTGTTCGGCATTCCGAATCCAGAATGCGTGTGTCGTAAAAAATGTTCTGCATTAGGAAAATGATAATTGTCTTTACAGCAAAATTCAAGTATATTATCTGTATGCTATTTAGGAAAAGGAAGACTGCAAAAAAACATCTCTTTGTAAATGTACTAATGAGTGCGCTTTTTTTGGCATGCATTGCCGTTGTAATTGGAGCAAGCGTCTTTTTGTTTTCCCATACAACTCCAGTTCTTGGAATAATTCTTTCTTCCGTGCTAAGCGCTTTTTTTATGATACCGGCAGTGCTGTATCTTATTCCATTTTTCAGGTCTATGCATGAAGAAGCAGAAACGGCAAAGGACTTAAAGATTGCACAGCAGCAACAGGAAATAGAACAGTTTGCCAGCCGCGAAGAAGCATATAGGCATAAGCTTAAACTTTTGCAAAATCTTACATTCAACATGGAAACATATAAGGATGTTTTTAAAATCTGCTTTAGGGACTATCAGCAGACAAGTACAATCAAGCAGAGAGAAAAATTTAACGAGGCCGATTACACCAATTCATTAAAAAAACTTTTGGGGCAGGAATCAAAAAATTACGATGAAATTCTTTCAATTATGGACTGCCTCATAAGCTATCAGCGTGGCGTAGATTTGCAAAGCATAAAAATTGCAAAGATAAATGACGACACTGTTGTGGTCTCTGGAATTACACCTGAGTATACCACCGCTCCCCGTTTTGAATACAGAGAATTTTTTAGCGAGTATCGTCATGTTAAGTTGGACAAAAACGGCGACACAAGGCACATTACTGTAGAAACCGATGGAGATTCGGCACGGACTCTTGCTTCCAAACAAAATGAATACAAGGCTATGTTTGAAGATTCGTTTATGAGCGGACACGAGCAGGATTCTGATGCAGAAGAAATAATAAAACGCGCTCAGGATTTTATAAAGATAATTCTCCAGTCCATTTACAAACATGTAGAATTTGATGATGCACAACTTGCACAAAATGCTGTTCCGCTTTTAGACTATCTGCATAATGAAACTGCACTGTACACAAAACGCCTTAATGCCATTCAGCAGGAAAACAAAGAGGAAGACAAAAGTGAGCAGTGAGCCATTTTACAAGGACGGACTTTGCTTTTCTTGCACCCAGTGCTCCCACTGCTGCAAGGATGAGCCAGGAGTAGTCCTTCTTTCCAAAGATGATTTAAAACTTCTTGCGGACTGGGCAGATCTTACTCCTGAACAGTTTGAACTTGTCTACTGCCGCTGGGTGGAATTTGAAGACGGAAACGAATATCTTTCGCTTAGGGAAAAAAGCAACTACGACTGCATCTTTTGGGAAAACGGCGGATGTTTGGCATACAGTGCTCGACCTGTTCAGTGCAGAACATATCCCTTCTGGACTCATGTGCTTAAAGATGAGGAAACCTGGAACAAAAGGGGAAAAGAATGTCCCGGAATAAATCACGGTGCGCATCACACAAAAGAAGAAATAGAAGAACAGCTGAATCAATATAAAAAAAGAAACGCAATACACCGCGTGTGGAGGATAAGATGAAAGAAGAAATTCCTGTATGGAATCTTGATACCTTGTTTAAAGACATAAAACGCTCGGAATATAAAAAGGCACTGGAAGATTATGAGTCATGTATGAATGGAATTGACAGTCTTCTTTCTGCGGCGCAAAAACTTTCTGAACAAGTTGGCGAACAGTTTGACTTTGAAAAATGGTTGGACTCCTTTCTTACGGAATATAACAGGGAAATGCATTTTGCAAAAACACTTGGCGCCTATGCATACATAATTTATTCAACTGATACGATAAATCCCGACTTTCTTAACAACATGACTGCAGTAGACAAAATGAGCATACGGGTAAGTCAGCAGCAGATAGCATTCAGCCGGCTTCTTGCTCTGCATAAAGACAAACTGGAATCATTTTATAAAAATAATCCTCAGTATGAAGAATATAAATTTCTACTGAATGAAATTATTGAAGATACAAAACATCAGATGTCACCAGAAGAAGAAAAACTTGCATCAGACATGAATCAGACAGGTGGTTCTGCATGGGGCATGCTTCAGGAGCAGATAATTTCAAATCTTCAGAATAAAAACGGAAAGACATTCAACGAAATACGAAACGATGCATACGATGCAAATCCGGCGGTAAGAAAAGAAGCATGGCAGACAGAGCTTGAACTTCTTTCGCAAAACAGAATTGCAATTGCGGCGGCCCTTAACAACCTTAAGGGACAGACTCTGCTTCTTAACAGGCGGCGCAACTGGAACACAGCTTTAGACCGAGCGCTTTTTGCAAGCCGATTAAGCAGGGCTTCCTTGGATTCTCTTATTGGTGCAATAGAAGATTCACTTCCCATGTGGAGGACATATTTTACAGCAAAGGCTTCCTATTTGAGAAAGACAGGTGCTACAAAAAGTGAAACTGCTGGAACAAAAGAAAATCCTGGAATTGCATTTTACGATTTGTTTGCACCTCTTGGAACAATGCAGAAGGAATGGACTTTTTCTGAAGCAAGGGAATATATTCTAAAGGAGTACTATTCCTTTTCAAAGGATATGGGCGACTTTGCAGAAAAAGCCTTTGCCAGCGGATGGATTGATGCAAAAGTTCGGACTGGAAAAGTGGGTGGCGCTTACGATGAAGATTTTCCCATGGGGCATCAGAGTAGAATTCTTTCAAACTTTACGGGTGCATTCAGCGACATAATAACACTTGCTCACGAACTGGGACATGCTTATCATTTTTCATGCATGAAGGAAAAGCCAGCACTATTTTTTGATTACCCCATGACGCTTGCAGAAACAGCTAGCACTTTTGCAGAGACAATCGTAAAGCAAGACATGATTGCAAATTCTTCTGCCTCAGACAAACTCCAGATTTTAGATTTGGATCTTCAGGATGCTTCTCAGGTTTTGGTGGACATACTGTGCAGATTTTATTTTGAACGCAGCGTGTTTGAAGAAAGAAACGAAACTGAACTTACCGCAGATGACTTCTGTCGCCTAATGAAAGATGCTCAGGAAAAATCATACGGCTCAGGATTAAACAGCGAAAGACACGAATACATGTGGGCGGTAAAGTCTCACTATTACAGTACTGATTTAGACTTCTACAACTTTCCATATGCTTTTGGCCAGCTGTTTGCAGCATCACTTTACATGCAGAGCAGAAAGGAAGGTGCCTCTTTTGCAAAGACATACAGCACGCTACTGTCTCACACAGGTAGCATGAGTTGTGAAGACCTGTGCCGTCTTGCAGGATTTGACATTAGCAAAAAAGAATTCTGGAAGAAGGGAATAGACATGTATGCAAAAGAAATTGAAACATTTTGCGAGGTAACAAAGTGATAACCCTGCTTCTTGCCGTAATCTATCTTGCATTCATAAGTCTTGGACTTCCCGACTCTCTGCTTGGTTCTGCATGGCCAGTTATGTATGGTGCGTTTGAAGTACCAGTTGCCTATGCAGGAATTGTAAGCATGATTATTTCTGGTGGAACAATTATTTCAAGTCTGTTCAGCAGTAAGGTCATCAATAAATTTAGTACGGGGCCTGTCACTTTTGTTTCTGTAGCAATGACTGCACTTGCTCTTTTTGGATTTTCTTTTTCAATTCAGTTCTGGCAAATCTGCCTGTGGGGAATTCCCTACGGACTTGGAGCGGGTAGTGTTGATGCGGCCCTTAATAATTATGTTGCCCTTCACTTTAAATCTAGACACATGAGTTTTCTTCACTGCTTTTGGGGAATAGGTGCGACGGTTGGACCTGCCATTATGGGACTTTGCCTTACCCATAATTTTTCTTGGAACACTGGCTACAGAACAATAGGAATGATTCAGGTTGTGCTTACGGTTTTTATTGCCCTTTCACTTCCCCTTTGGAAAAAGGTAAAGCCAGTTGCGTCAGTTGGTTCAAATGATGCGGAAATAAAATCTGTGGGCATGGTGACGGCTTTAAGGCACAAGGGTGTAATTGCAGCGCTCATAACTTTTTTCTGCTACTGTTCTTTAGAAAGCACTACAGGTCTATGGGCATCAAGTTATCTTGTTTTAAAGCGAGGAGTTGATGCACAGACGGCGGCACATTTTGCTTCTCTTTTTTATCTTGGAATTACATTGGGACGGGGACTGTCTGGATTTGTTTCTGAAAAACTTGGAGACAATAAAATGGTATGGATTGGAGTTGGAATTATTTTTGCAGGACTTGCTGTTTTGATTGCACCCCTTCCTACACCCTTTGCCCTTGCGGCTCTAGTTACAGTCGGATTTGGATGCGCTCCAATTTATCCCAGCCTGATTCACGCTACACCTTTTTTATTTGGTGCAGAATACTCGCAGACTGTAATTGGAATGCAGATGGCCTGTGCCTATACTGGAACCACATTCATACCGCCTTTGTTCGGACTAATTTCTCTCAGTTTGGGAATAAGCGTTTATCCGTTCTTCCTGCTTGTGTTTGCGGTGCTTCTTTTGTCAATGCGGATTTTTACGCTGCGGCCATTCGGTGAAGCTCAACGGCAAGAGAAGATGTAAGTTCCTCAATGACGATAGCCTTAGATGCAACAGTTCTGTGAACAACTTCGTTTCCGTCTACAACTATTGTGTAGTCGTTTGGTTCCAAATGAATGTCGTCCTGTATTCTGATTTTGGGTAGTGTCGTACCAGTTTCGTTTTCTATTTCTTTGCGGATGGTTTTTATTCGTTCAAGTATTCCGTCGCTTGATGAGACTATAAAAAACGGAACAAGGCCGAATCCAACAATAAGCTTTACGCGGTCAACGGGATTTTCATCCCCTACATTCTGTTCGCCCATATTGTTTCCTCCCACATGCATATAGTAACAGAAAAAAAAAGAGTATGCAAGCAAATTAATTGCAGTAAATTTTTGCCAGTGATATAATGCTTGTGGCTGGTAGAATATGATTGGACTTGGAACAATAATAAACAGTGCGGCAATAATAGGCGGCGGTTTGGTTGGTCTGATTGCAGGACGGTTTTTAAAGGAAAGTATTCAGAAAATTATAATTATTGCAATCGGACTTAGTGTCGTGGCAATGAATAATCTTTCTCTCGTAGGTTCAGTCCTGATTTTGTGCGTAGGTGTTAACATCATTGCAGATGGCAAATTCAAAATAAAAGTTGCAAACCTTCTTCCCTCACTGATTTTTGTCGTTACCGCCGCCTTTATTCCCCTAAGCCTTTTCCAAGGGTGACTCCAGTTCTGCAACCAAAAGGGTGGCCTTTGAATCTTCTAGGGAAATTGAAATAAAAATCTTTTACGGCTTCTGTCGTAAGACAATTATAACACAGTTCACCCTATAGTGCAAAGTTTTCCCCTAAGCACATATCCTATCTTCTCGTAGCAGGCGTTAGAGGCTGTGTAGTCGGCATCAGTGTAGAGCATGGGCAGGTAGCCAGACTGGGTGACGGTTTTTGTTACTTGATAGACTAGGTTTTCGGCATAGTGATGACGGCGGTGTTCAGGGCGGGTAAAGACCAAGCCTATGTCTGCAAGGTTTTCGTTGGGGCTAAAGTTGCAACTGGCTACATTTTTCCCTTGTGCGTTTTTCCAGAAGTATGTATCTCTGTTTTTGATTGCCCTTTCTGCATCCTCAAGATATTCCTTTCGTTCTTTCTGGTCAAAGCCTATTTCTTGCTTCATCAATTCCATGAACTCTGCAAGTTCTTCTTTTTCTTCTGGTGTACACAGGGCAAATGTTCCGTCTGTAGGTGTAGGGGAATCTATAAGTTTGGGACAGTCGTAGGCAAACATGTTTGTTAAGATGGAGATTTTCTTTTCTTCCAACTTGGCGCGCTTAATAAAATAATCTGCCAGTTCATATTTTAAATTGATGCGGTGCTTTCCGTCTAAGAATCCGGTTTCTTTTGCAAGACTGTATGCTCTTTCCATTTCGTCAGAGTCAGCATTGTCGGCTGTCCAAATCCATGCGGGAAAGGGATTTCCAGAAAAGCAGATTATGAGCCGCTTGTGGTCAGTCAAAATCAGTTGGCATTCGCCTTTTAGTATTCGACTTAAAATAAAAAAAGTGTATCTGTTGTTTTGTAAAAGTGCAAAGTCGCGTTCGTCTGCAAATGAATCCATGATAAGCCTCCTGCTCTGTTTAAAACAAAAAAGGCAAGTCTTATTGCTAAGATTTGCCTCTTGGTTGAATATAGCTGGGGTTGGACTTGAACCAACGGCCTCCGGGTTATGAGCCCGACGAGCTGCCAACTGCTCTACCCAGCGTCGTGTTGTTTTGATATAATAGAGAAAAAAAGCGGAAGTGTCAAGTCTTCGCTTTTAAGGGGGCGGTGTGGAAACTGCGTTGTATTTGATTCCTGTTACTCTTGGTGGCTCCGATGTTAAGGCTGTTCTTCCAGACAGTAATCACGACATCATCATGGGGATTAAATTTTTTATTGTCGAAAACATTCGTTCTGCAAGAAGATTTTTAAAACTGGTTGATAAATCCGTTGACATAGATTCTCTTACATTTTATGAACTGAACGAACATACCGATCCTCGCGACATTACCGAATATCTTAATCCGCTTAAGGAAGGAAATTCTATGGGGATTATTTCTGAAGCCGGATGTCCTGCAATTGCCGACCCAGGTTCACTGGTTGTTGCAATGGCGCAAAAGAAAAACCTTAGGGTCATTCCTCTTGTTGGACCTTCATCAATCATTCTGTCTCTTATGGCAAGTGGATTCAACGGACAGAATTTTGCATTCAACGGTTATCTTTCTGCAAAACCTGCTGAACGAAAGACAAAACTGCATCAACTTGAAAACAAAATCTGGAAGGAAAATCAGACTCAGATTTTTATTGAAGCACCCTACCGCAACATGCAGATGATGGAAAGTATTCTTTCTACATGCAGAGGCGACACGAAACTTTGCATTGCAACCGCACTTACATGCCCCGACGAATACATTCATACTC
The DNA here is from genome assembly GCA_937894335.1 of uncultured Treponema sp. Taxonomy (GTDB): domain Bacteria; phylum Spirochaetota; class Spirochaetia; order Treponematales; family Treponemataceae; genus Treponema_D. The sequence goes on from CALCRU010000046.1 coordinate 69,066, forward strand.
ACACAGTAAGCGAATGGAAAAAAATTTCCCACAGGGACATTCAGAAAATTCCGACAATTTTTTTACTTTACAAATGAGGACAAAATGAATTCAATAATACTTATGGGAATAAAACATTGCGGTAAGTCAACTCAGGGAAAACTTCTTGCAAAAGAATTTGCAGTGCCGTTTTATGACACTGATGACATTATTACGGAAGTTACAAGTCTTTCTCCTAGGGAACTGTATGCTTCACAGGGCGAACGGGAATTTATGGCGGCGGAACTTGAGGCATGCCGTTATCTTTGCAAAAAACTTTCCGAAAAAAAAGAGTGGGCGGTTATTGCAACTGGTGGTGGCATCTGTAAAAATACAGAGGCTCTTTCTGTTCTACATGCGATGGGAACTTTTGTCTTTTTACAGGCTGACGAAGAAATTGCTGCGGCAAGAATTATTCGCGAGGCCAGAGTTAATGCTGACGGTGGGCTGGAAAATCTTCCTGCTTACATTGCAAAAAAAAATCCGCACAGTTTGGATGAAGTGCGGACAATGTTTCATGATTTTTATGTTGAACGAAGCAAACAGTACAGGTCTGTTGCAGATGTGTGTGTGGTTATGCAGAATGCGCCAAAAGCCGTTAACCTAAAGCGCATTTCTGATGCCGTTAAGAAATTCACTGCCTCTTAATTGCAGCCACATCCTCCGCCGCAGGAACAATCGCCTCCGCAGTCACCGCCGCATTCTCCTCCGCAGCCTCCACAAGAGCATCCGCCGCCAAGTCCGTTAGCAAGTTCTTTTTCTGTTGCGTCACGAACATCAAGTACTTCTATTTCAAAATGAAGGTTCTTTCCTGCAAGGTCATGGTTTGCGTCAATGGTAATGGTGTCGTTGACAATGTCCTTTACGGTTACAATCTGTGGTCCCTGATTAGTCATTGCGTGAAACTTCATTCCCTTTTCTATGGGCATGTCGGTTTCAAAGTTTTCTCTGGGGACGGTAATGATTAGTTTTTCATCGTATTCGCCATAGCCGTCTTTTGCGCTTAAGTCGGCGGTAAAGGTGTCGCCTGTAGTTTTTCCTTCAAGCATTTCTTCCAGTTTGGGAAGAAGGTAATTGTCTCCATGAATGTACTGCAACGGAGCAGTTTCTCTGGAATCGTCTATGACCTGATTGTCATCGCCACGAAGAACATAGTGAATTGTTACTACCTTGTTTTTTTCTATCTTCATTTTTTCTCTCTTAGTAAAAGAAATCCTGCTGGGTAAAATCTTCGGCATTGTCCTGAACAACTTCAGAAACTTCGGGACAAACTTCCTTAAGGTAACGCTCAAGGCCCATCTTTAAAGTCATTGTTGCCATGGAACATCCGCCGCATGCACCAGTCAGATTTATGTGCACTTTGTTTTCTTCGTCAACCTGAATAAATTCCATGTCGCCACCGTCTGCATTAAGCTGTGGACGGAAAACTTCAAGGGCTTCTTTTATTTTTGCAAGTGTGTTATCGTCTACCATACAAACCTCCGTTATAGGATATTCAATTTTCTATTGTTGCGCAAGTGATTCCGCTTTACGCTGCCGTTCAACAGATTTTGTCCTTATAAAATGTTCAACCGTAAATTTTTCTATTACTCCAATGGGATGATTTTCTGCGTCAACGATTGGAATTGATTCTGTGTCTAGAAGGTCAAACTGCTGGTACACATCGGGAAGGGACATGTCAGGTCTGCAGAAGTATTTTGCATCCTGCATTATATCCATTACAAGAACTGATTCCGCAACATCACCTAAGAGAAGTGCCTCGCGTAGTTCTTCAAGAGTTACCATACCTACAAGCTTTCCGTCTGCACCGCTGATTGCAAATGCCTGATTGTGGTGGGAGCCAAAGTTGTCAAAGAGCTGAGCCACTGTAGAAGTTTCACTTACCACTGCCGGATTGTTTGCAGAGCAGATTGGAGTGCCACTCCAGGTTACATCCTTTACGAGTGAAACTTTTAGTATGTCTTCTGGCGTAACATTGAGTCCTACTTCTCCAGCCTTTTCTACACCGCGTTTTACGCAAACAGGACCAATCAACTGTACGATAAATGTGGTTGCGGTTATGATTAGGATTATTTCTGGCCCAACTGAATCGGGGAAGTCGTTGCTTGCCGCAATGCTCAATCCTATGGCAACACCGGCCTGGCTTAAAAGGCAGAGTGGAAGATATTTTCTTACCGTCTCTGGAGCATGGGTAATGCGAGAACCAAGTCTTGCACCAATTGCCTTTCCTATTGTTCTGCCAAGTACATAGACGACTGCAATGACCGCAAGAAGACCTGATACTTTCCAGATGTTCAGTTTTGCACCAACGAGTACAAAGAAGAGCACATAGATTGGAGGAGTAAATTTGTCTACAAGTTTGAAGACATTACGGGTTTTTGCAGGAGCAAAGTTTACCAGAAAAAATCCCACAGACATGGAGGCAAGAATGTTGTCAAGGTTAAGCCACTGGCATAATCCTGTGGAAAGTAGAAGTCCGCCTAGCGCAAAAGACAGAACCCTTCCTTCGTCTGTCATAAGATTTTTTATGACCATGCTTATTATAAATCCGAATGCGGCTCCTATTCCGATTGAACCGAATACATCAATAGCAATGTCCAAAAGTTGTCTGCCAAAAGAAATTTCTGCTCCGCCTAAAAGAGGAGAAGCGATAGAGGCGGCTATTGCATACAGAATAAGGGCTACTGCATCATCCATTGCAACTATGCCAAAAGTCATTGTGGTAAGGGGACCTCTTGTTCTGTATTCCTTAAGGACATCTGTTGTTGCGGCTGGAGCAGTTGCTGAACAGATTGCACCCAACAGAAGACCCAGTGCAATGGAGCGGGGCATGTTACGGGTGAACAGGAAAGAAACTAGGGTAACCGCTATTCCTACTATAAAAAATGGAGTAATGGATTCGCCAAGGAGAATACCGATGAACTGTTTGCCGTATTTTTTTATTACATCAATTTTTAATTCCGCACCTACAAGAAAACCTATTAGGGCAAGGGCAATGCTGTTTACCGGATCAAGGGCTGCAATTGTTTCAGGCCTTAGGATTTGAAAACCTGATGAGCCTATTATGATTCCGATTACGATGTAACCTACAACCTGAGGAATCTTAAGCTTCTGAAAAAGTCTTCCGCCAATAGCGCCAAAGAACATGACTATGCCAAGCAGCAGGACAAGTTGAGTTCCATGCAGCTGTGAAAAATGAAAAGCCTGCGGAAGAAGTTCCGCCAATGGATCAGTTCCGTTCATAATGTTTATACCAGTAGAAAGGAGTATATCAGATTTGCATAATCTGTTCTACAACATTGTTTATGCTTATTCCGTCGTAGAGCCATGCATATAGTGGGGCGGCTGCAGTTATTTTTCTTCCGTATTCTCTGGTTTCTGCATAGGGCAGGGCTTCCAGAAAAATGTCGTTAGCAAGTGAGTCTGTTCCAAATTCCAAGGCGGCGCTTTTTATCCATGAGCGTACTCGTGTTATTCCGCCGTTATATGAAAAGAACGAATTTATATAGGCTCCATTCAACCTTGACTGAAGTTCTGCAAGATAGAATGTTCCGAACATGATGTTTGTTTTTGGGTCTTCCAGATTGTAGTCGTTTATGCGCAACTTTCTTGCAACATCGGCGGCGGTTGATTCCATAAGTTGGGTAAGCCCCACTGCACTTGCGTAACTTGTTACCTTGGGTGCAAAAAAACTTTCACTTCTGATAAGAGCGTACATCAGATAGTCGGGTGTTTCAAATTTTGCCGCTGCTTCTTCTACATACTGACTAAAGTCTTTTGGATAGGCAAGAGAGAGAAGTGTTTTTGTCAAAGTTCCTTCGGGATAGTTTACCCGTCTTGATGCCATGCGTATGCTTTGTTCGTAATATGAATTAAGGCTGCCGTTTGCATTGTCGGCACAGTCTTTTAAAAATCCAGAAAGGCGTTCTACACAGGCTGAGCCAATCAGGCTGTCAAACCGCTGCCATTCGGAATAGATGTAGTTTGAAAGCCCAAAGTCAGCGTAGCCGTTCATGAGCTTTTCGCAGTCAGGGTCGATTTTGTATTCGGTTTTTATTCCATAAGAAAGAAGAAGCTTTTCTATTTCGTCTTCTGGAAGTTTAAGTGCATGTGCGGCAAGAATCCTGTAGTAAAAATCTGAACCGCTAGAAAGACATCTTGTTAAAAGAACCTGCACAATGGGTTCGGAAGGTTCGTTAAATTTTAAGTAGCCACTCTGAATAAATCTTGCAGACATGTAGCTGTATTTTGCAACGGTTTCGTCGCTTGCGTATCCGTCTATTAAAGTTGCTGTTCTGTAGTATTCCTTCCACAGGTGTTCAGAAATAAGGCGGAGTGAAAGTGTGTCAAAAAAATCATCGTAGTAGTAGGGGTCGTGCCACTTAGCGCGGAATTCAGAAACTTCATCAACTGCTTCCTGAGGCGAAGATTTTAGGGCAGCGCTTAAATAGTACCAGCATGCGTTATCAAAAAGACTGTCGCTTGCGGATTCGTCCATGGCTTTTTTGTAGCGATCTTTTATTCTTGTAAAGGAAGAGCCTGCCTTTTCGTAAAGTCGTCCTGCATAAAAGTGCATGTAAAAAACGCAATCCTTGTTAACCTGGGTAGCTGCATTGTCGCATAGGGCCGCGTTTTCCGCATACCGTGTTGAGCCGTATAAAAGACATTTTCCTATGTCGCTTGCAAGCTGCGGAGTTATGGAGTGTGGTTCGGAGAGGAGTTGCTTTGCAAAGGCCAAAGCCTCTTCATATTTTTTGTCGTAGACTGACGCTCTAAATTGCACTAGTGGCAGAGGACTTTCTATTTGCGAATATATTTTGTAATGGAAGGAACTAAAGGGTCTTGAAGTGCACCATTCCAGAAATGAGTCTGAAAATTTAGAATCTGATTTTTTTAGCATTGCAAGAAAGCGGTAATAGGCAATTTCGTTGTCGCAAGAAGCAAGGTCTATTCCTGCAGTGTGTTTTATTATAGAAGCGTATTCATTGTCGGCTGTAAGTTCTCGGCACAATGCCAGCAGTGAAGTTTCGTCGGAATAGGTTTTGTAAAGTTTTTCCAGAGTTTCTATCCGTTCGCCTACGGAACCTAACTTACCCAATTCTTCACTGGCACGACGCGCTACAAAGGGGGAACCTTTTTTTGCGGCCTGAGAAAAAAGTCTTGTGGCAGTTTCTGTGTCTCTGGAGTCTAGGGCACGCAGAGCCATGTAGTAGTCTGCATCGCTTCCATATTCTGATTGCGGTGTTTCGGCTTTAGTGCATGCGACGGGAAAAACTAAAAGCAGGAGCAGGACAAATACTGATGCTCTGTGAGAAGCCATTCATTACTCCGCAGGAATTAAAATCCATGTACCCGAAATAATATAATCGGGATTTTTGATTCCGTTGTAGCGAGCAATGTTTTTATACTTCCAAGGATTCTTGTAGTAGGCGTCTGCAATGTCCCAAAGAGTGTCGCCCCACTTTATCTTGTAGCGGATGTCTTCTGCTTTTTCTACAGAGGCAACAGGCTTGTCTGGAACAACTGTCTCGGGATTTTCTGCAACAACAATTACATCTTCCTGAGGAACGATTACTTCTTGAACAGGTGTGACTATTTCTACAGGCTCAGGAGGAAGAATTTCTTCTTCTGGCTCAGTGTCTGCAGGTTCGGGAAGTTCTGCAAGGGCTGCTTCAATTTGTGCTCGTGCGTCTTCTGACTTCTTTTTGTATGAGTCGCGGGTAAGGAGATTTATTCGTGACGGTATTACAAAGAGTACAAGAATTGCCGCAATAATACAGATGATTGCACAGATGATGCAGATGAGTACAGGAACCTTTGTCTTTTTCTTTACGGTTTCTGCAACTTCATCATCGTTGTAGCTTGAATCACCTTCAAGAGTTTCCTTGTCGTAGAGTCCGTTAAAGTCAAGTCCTCCAGTGGGAGCAAATGTGGTTTCTGGTTCGTCTACGCTGTTTGTGTCTCCAAAGTCGGGCATGGAAAAATCGTCATCAGTTGCAGCCGCTCTTGAAACTGCCGCTGCTTCTGAAAAGTCGTTCATGTCTGAATCGCCTGTAGTCATGTCTATGTCGCCAAAGTCTGGCAAATCAAAGTCGTCGGAAGAAGAGCTTTCCTCTGTCATGTCGGAACTTCCTGTCGCATCTAGATTATCAAAGTCTGGCAGGTCAAAGTCAGAACTGCTTTCTGTAGAAGAGGATTCCTCTGCAGAAAAGTCCGGCATGTCAAAGTCGGAACTTTCTGTATTTGATTCTTCAAGTGCTGAAAAGTCTGGCAGATCAAAGTCCGTGTCTTGTGAACTTGCTTCTTCGGGTGCACTTTCTTCTACGGATTCAGATGAAAAATCATTCAGCGTGTCGGAAATGCTGTTCATGGTGTCGGTAAGTTTGTCTTCTGCTTTTGACATGGCTTCTGTAATGGAGTCTGTGGTCTGGTCTAGTTCGGAAGAAAATGCGCTTGCGGCTTCCTTTACATCTTGTGCAAAGTTGTCTGCCGCTTCCTTTACGGACGAGGCAAATGCTTCGGAGGCGTTGTCTATGGATTTAGTTACGCTTTCGCCTGATTCCGCAGAGACAGCCGGAACTTCAGAGTCTTCAAAAGTGAATGTTTCGTCGTTTACAGAAGGACCTATCATACTTTCCTCTATTTGTGTATCGGAAGAAATTTCTTCTTCCTCAAGCGAAAGTTTTGTATTTTGACCAAGTTGTGCCAGTTCGTCCAGGTTGAGTGTAGAAGAACCGTCGTCGCCTTCGCCAAAAGAAAGCTCGTTTATGGCTTTCATGTCCCTGTCAAAGGTGTCTTCTGCAGGGGGTACGGGAGGAAAATCGTCTTCTTCCAGAGCCTTCATGTCTTCTGCAAATGTGTCCTTTACTTTGGGAGCGGCAGTTTCGTCGTCAGTGTTAAACTGAGTTTCGCTAGTGTTGCGTTCAGAAACCGCCTTTGAAATTACAATCTGAGTCTGGCTAGATTTCCCTGTCTCGGGGTCAAGAATCTGTGCGTGAAGGTTGTCTTTTTCGTCAAGGCTTACTTCAAGTTGTAGATCGGGTTCTCCATTGGGATGAGGTTCAAGCTGACGAATTTCCAAAGTGTCTACATATTCAGCACCTTCCATAGTGCCTGTATCTGAGCCGTACAAATCAATTTGCACAGTTGTCTGATTGTCTTTTACCGTGGTAAGGTCCAGAGTCTTTTTTGCCTGAGTTCCTTTCTGTAAAATCGGATAAAACGAACCGTCTGCAAGTTTGATTCCTATGTACTTCATCAGATAACTTTCTCCTACAGCTGAATGCCGGTTGCAATTTTTTCGTTAAAGCGTTGGAGCTTCTTTTCTGTAAGCGGATTTTCTTTTCCGTCTAGAACTGCCCGCAGTGCTTCCATTTCTTCGCCTGTAAAGGATACTGCCCTGTTCATGTCGTTTTCAAAAGATGCTGTTGCAAGGGGGCAAACTTTTCTTACCATATCAAGAATTACTTTTGCATACTCACGGATTTCGTACTGTGCATGGCTGTCAAGGCGCAGCTTTAGGAAGTGGAAGAGATTGTGCAAATCCATCTGCCAGTAAAATTCAGTGTAAAGTGAAAGGGGCAGATTTATGCGAGCAATTTCTCGTGCAATTCCGTCGTCTACCATTTTTGAGTATGTTTCGTAAACATGAGCCTGTCCTTCTTCAAAGTCTTTTCTTACTTTTTCCGCTTCGTCTTTTGGAAGAGGTTCTGATTCACGGCCCTGCTTGTTGTCCTTTGCCTGCTTTGCAATGCAGGCTGCCTCGGGAACATAGCATTCGTCCTTCATTATGCTGTAGCGCCCGCTTACTTCGTTCATTCTTCCCATGCGGTGGCGAACCCACTGTCGGGCGACAAAGATGGGCATTTTTACATGGAAAGTAAAGACAACCTGTTCAAAGGGAGATGTGTGCTGATGGCGCAGAAGGTAGTCTATAAGTCCTGCATCCTGATTTACAGTTTTTGTTCCTGCCCCGTAAGAAACTCTTGCCGCCTGAACTATGCGCTGGTCTGAACCGTAGTAGTCAACAAGGCGGACAAAACCCTTGTCCAGTACGGGAAACTCTTTATCCAGAATTGCTTCTGCTTCGGGAACTATGCAATGTGCCATAAATTACTCCTCTTCCACCGCTGCATCTTTAATTGAATCAGGTTCTACGACAAACACTCTGTTTCGGAATGAATAGACTGCAAACGCAATTCCGCAGAGTATAAGTGCTATTCCGAACACGCGGATTATGATGATTCCAAAATTTGCCGGCAGCATAAAAAGAATTACCGCAACGATTATGGAAACCACCGCCTCGCCGGAAAACATTTTTGTTGCCACACCTATTTCGTGCAGTTTGGATACAAGGAAAAATTCTGCAAAGGCAGAAAGAACAAGGTACACGCCAAAAATATAGAGCATGACCCGTATGACTGTTTCGGCAGCAGAAAAAAACACCATGGGGATTATGCAGGCAAGAAGACCCACAACTATGCTTACCGCACCCCTGATGACCGCCGTCATTTTAAACTGACTGTCGTCCGAGAGACTGCGAACCCTTACGAGGTTGAAGATGCCGTTTATAACAGCACCCATACCCAGAAGGATGATGACTATTTTGATGCTTGTCTGTGGCGCTGCAACAAGAACTATTCCTGCGGCCGTAAGAAGAATGCCAAGGATTATGTTTTTAACTGTTGTTTTTGTCATACCGTACTCCTTTTTTCCTATTATACAGCGTCAACCTTATGGTTTCAAGAGTACTTGACATAAATGGCCGTTTTGGGTAGTATACCACTTACATTTATTTGGAGCGATGGCAGAGTGGTCGAACGCGGCGGTCTTGAAAACCGTTATACCTTTTCGGGTATCGGGGGTTCAAATCCCTCTCGCTCCGTCCTGGGGTAAGGTCCCTTTGGAACTTTGGAGGCGTGGTAGAGCGGTAATACAACGGTTTGCTAAACCGTCGGTTCCGAAAGGGCCGGGCAGGTTCAACCCCTGTCGCCTCCGCTATTTTTTTGAGGCTATAGCTCAGCTGGATTAGAGCACCACCCTGCGGAGGTGGGGGTCGCACGTTCGAATCGTGTTAGCCTCGCTAGAACTACAGTTTTTTGGTCAATTCTTTTCCTGCTTATTTTCAAGAATCATTTCTAAGTCGGTAGCGTGAAGATTGGCTCAAGAAGACTGTATTTTTTTTGGAAAGATGTCCGAGTGGTTTAAGGTACATCCTTGGAAGGGATGCGTGGGTGCAAGCCCACCTGGGGTTCGAATCCCCATCTTTCCGCTTTGTCCAGATGCTCTGCACATTGCAGCCAGAAAACCCCGTCAGATCCGGAAGGAAGCAGCGGTATTTGGATTGTGATGGTGCCGGAGACTATCTGGACTTTTTTTTACTCTTTTACATTGGGCTTAGAGTAAGTTGGCACGACCGTACGCCCCTGCTACGGTCGTGGGTGCCGGAGATTATCTGGACTTTTTTTTACTCTTTTACATTGGGCTTAGAGTAAGTTGGCACGACCG